>JAUVEQ010000356.1 GCA_030594725.1 Methanobacteriota archaeon | reverse complement strand
GGAACCGGAAGTGCCCGGTCTATCGTGAGACGTACTGGATGCTGTTCATCTTCGTGCCGGTGGCCGGTACAGTCACCTCCTGGCCCGTATAGTGATACCGAACAGGTGAACATCAGGAGGTGACCCTCTCCCTTCCGGCGGCATCGTTCCCGTTGCCCTCGCAACAGACACGACTTGAAATTGAGTAACTACTCATCCGGGACAATGCCCTTATACTTCCACCCTCTAGAAGTGGCACAGGGGGGGGGGACATCGTCACTTGGAAAGTGCCCCCTAGCCCCCGAGAGGGTTCTGTGGACAGAACGAAGGGATCGCAGAAGGGACCGACAAGGGATCGGAGTTGAGACGCATATGAGGACACCAGGAGAGAAGACCGTGCTGACACTGGACCGCGAGAGCAAGAGCATCCACCTGACGTTGAGGTTGCCCGAGGGGTACATGTTCCTGCCCGACCAGCATCACTTCCTGAACATCGGCTCCCTGGACGAGTCGGTCATATCCATCCCCCACTTCGACATGCCCGACCTCACCTTCGACTGGCAGGTGCCGGTCATCATCCACGGCGAGGGTGAGGCCATCATCCATCTGGAGGGCCAGGTATTCTTCTGTCCGATGTACGACCCGACCATCTGCATCTACGCCACCCTCGACGAGGAGTTCGTCTTCCGGGTGACGGAGGGCTCCGGGGGAGAGGTGCACATCGTCCACGACCTCACGATCATGGATGAGCTCCTGGGAGCCCGGATGGTCAAGCCCGTCGATACCACCAAGGCCGAACATCAGAGCTAAGGACGGAAAACGATATCCGGTCCCAGCACTTTACGACCCCCTGAGGTGGCAAGATGGGAGAGGGGAAGCCCCACAAGGTGCTCATGGACAGCAACAGGGACAGCGTCCGGTTATGGCTCAGGCTCGCCGAGGGTTACAAGTACCTCACCGACGGACAGCACACGGTGCTCCTGGCATCCTCGGACGAGTCCGTCCTGGTGGTGCCTCCCTTCGAGATCCCCGACCTCTCCTTCGACTGGCAGGTGCCGGTGGAGGTGAAGGGCGAGGGGGAGACCACGCTGCACCTCCAGGCCATGGTCTTCTTCTGTCCCGTCTCCGACGAGAGCATCTGCCTGTTCAACGCCTGCGACGTGGAGCAGCCAGTGGTCGTGCTGGGAACCACCGACGCGGACGTGGAGATCATCGTCGACGTGGAGCCCATGGCCTGAGGGTCCCAGAGCATATGCGCCGAGGCACCTTCTCGAATCCTATCTCCCAGAATCCGGGATAGACTTATTTAACTCCAGTCAGATGACTGGTCATTGTGCCGACCCTTCGGGCCGGGCACCGATCAAGGTAACATGTGGAGGGTCCCGGATGAGGAAAGGTACTGACAAGGATAGGACCATCGCTGGAAGGCGAGCTGCCGCCCTCGCCCTCACGTTCCTGCTGATGCTTCAGGTCGTTCCATGGGCCGCGCCCCCCGTGGAGGCCGCGGACCCGGAACTGGACGGCGTGATCTCGGCCGGGGAGTACGAGCACTCCATGGTCTTCGACACCGACCAGTTCTACGTGTACTGGACCATCAATGGCTCTCGGATCTACTTCGGCCTGAAGGCCGCGACCACGGGCTACCTGGGCCTGGGCTTCGACCCCTCGGACCAGATGCTCGATATCGACATCATCTACGGCCGTGTAACGGCTGGCCCCACCGTCGAGGTGCTGGACACCTTCTCCACCACGAAGGCGGGACCTGGCACCAACGACACCTCCCTCGGGGGCACGATGGACATCGAGAACGAGGACGGCTCCGAGTCCGCGGGCTACACCACCATCGAGTTCCGCAGGGACCGTGACACCGGTGACTCAAACGACTTCGCCTTCCCCGCCACGGGCTCCCTCAAGGTGTTGTGGATCATCGGCGTCGGTGACGCCTGGGACTCGGGCATCTCGAAGCAGGACGAGGGGAAGCTGGAACTGGGCATCACCCCACCGCCACCGCCCACCGGGGCCCTGGACGGCGTGGTCACCACCGGCGAGTACGGCGACAACCACACCACCTTCGACCAGGACCGCTTCGAGCTCTACTACAGGATAGTGGACGCGGACATCTACATCGCCATGAGGGCCCAGGCCACGGGCTGGGTATCCCTGGGCCTGGAGCCCACCAACCAGATGCTGGACGCCGACATGCTCTTCGGCTGGGTGGACGCTGCCGCCAAGCCCTGGGTCGCCGACGCCTACTCCACGGGGCAGACGGGACCCCACCCCGAGGACACGGCCCTGGGCGGGACCTACGACATCCTTGACTACAACTGCACCGAGTCCGGAGGCTGGACCACCGTGGAGATCCAACGCAAGTTGGTCACTGGGGACACCTACGACCAGGACATCCAGACCAACCACACCCACTCCATCATCTGGGCCGTCGCCGCCACGGACGAGTTCGGAGCCAAGCACACCCGGACGGGCTACGGGAGCTGGCGCGTCTCGGATGAGCCCCCGCCGCCGCCACCACCGCCCTCTGACCGGCTGGACGGCGTCATCACCGGGGGCGAGTACACGAACAACACCACCTTCAACGCCGGGGCCTTCGAGCTCCACTGGCGCTTGAACGGCACCGAGATCCTGGTGGGCATGAAGGCCCAGGCCACGGGGACCGTGGCGCTGGGCATCGACCCGGAGCTCCGGATGAAGGGCGCCGACATGATCATCGGGTGGTACGACACCGCACCCCACGTGGAGGACGCGTACTCCACCGGAGAGACGGGACCCCACCCCAGGGACACGGACCAGGGAGGCACCTTCGACCTGGCGGCCTACAACGCCACAGAGACGGGTGGCTGGACAACGGTGGAGTTCGCACGCAACCTCACCACGGGCGACGGCCACGACAAGGACATCCCCGACAACGGCACCGTGATCATCCTCTGGGCGGTCTCGGACACCGACGACTTCCTGGCCGAGCACACCGCCCGGGGCTCGGCCGTGTGGAACCTGGCAGGGGCCCCGCCACCACCACCGCCACCGCCCCCCGAGTCGGAGTTCGACGGCATCGTGTCGGAGGGCGAGTACGGCAACACCACCACCTTCGACGGCGGCCTGTTCGAGCTCCACTGGTACGTGGTCAACAACACGACCATCCACATGGCACTGCGGGCCGAGACCACGGGATGGCTGTCCCTTGGCATCTCGCCAGTCAACCGCATGCAGGGGGCCGACATGCTCTTCGGATGGGTCGACCTGGAGGGACCCCACGCCGAGGACGCCTACTCCGTGGGACCCACGGGACCCCACCCCAGGGACACCGACCTGGGGGGCACCTTCGACATCCTGGACTACAACGCCACGGAGGACACCCGGTGGACGACCCTC
>JAUVEQ010000395.1 GCA_030594725.1 Methanobacteriota archaeon | reverse complement strand
CGATGTCCGAGTACTGCTCGCCGTCGTAGCTGCGTGCCTCCAGGGTGTGCGCCCCCGAGAACTGACCGGCGATGGCGACGAGATGATCCCAGGAACCGGTCCCGGTGACCTGCGTCCAGGCGCCGTCGTCGATGCGGACCTCGACCTTGGTGAGGGTGTCGTCATCGCTGGCGGTGCCTTCAACCTGGAAGTCGGCCATTACGGTCCCACCGGTCGCGGGGGCGGTGATCGCCACATGGGGCACCTGGTCCACGAAGAACTCCACGCTCACCGGGTCGGACCACTGGTTGCCGTCCCACACACGGACCTCCAGGGTGTGGGTCCCGTGGGACAGGCCGGTGGTGTCCAGGTCGAAGTCCCAGTCGCCGTTCCCGTCCACATCCACGTCGACCCACTCGCCTCCGTCGATGCGGTACTGCATCGCCTCCACGTCGTCCTCGGCGTCGGAGGAGGTGCCGGTGATGGTCACGGTGCCGCCGACCTTCTCGCCGGTCTCGATGGAGATGCCGGCCACCTCGGGGGGTTCGTTGACGTTGAAGGTGATGACCTCCTCGTCGGAGTAGCTGGTCCCGTCGTAGCTGCGGATGCGAAGCGTGTGGTCGCCTGGCTCCATCTCCGTGGCGTCCACGTCGAATTGCCACTCGTCGGTGCCCTCGGCGTCGACCCAGTCGCCGCCGTCAACCTGGTACTGGACCTTCTCCACGCCGCCGTCGTCCGCGGCGGTGCCCTCCACGCGGAAGACGCCGCTCACGCTCTGCCCGTCCTCCATGTCCGTCAACGGGGTCGAGGGCGGGTTGTCCACGGAGAAGTCGGCGTACGCGGTGTCGGAGTACTCGTAGCCGTCCCAGGCCCTGGCCTCCACGTAGTGGTCGCCGTGGGCGAGTGTCGTCGTGTCCAACTCGTACGACCACGTGGTCTCCTCGGAGACGGGTATCCAATCCCCGCCGTCGATGCTGATGTGCACCGCGGCGAGGGAGAGGTCGTCCGAGGCGGTCCCCTTGATGTGGAAGGTGCCGCTGACATCCGCCCCGCTGGGCGGGTCGGTGATGACCACCTCGGGCAGCCTGTCCACCACGAAGGTTATCTTGGCGCCCCACGACTCCTTGGCGCCGGCGATGCTCTTGACGGACAGGCCATGTTCGCCCGACGTCAATCCTGAAAGGTCCAGGTCGTGGCTCCACTCGGTCGTGCCCGTGGCGTCCACCCAGCTGCCGCTGTCCACCATGAGCTGGACCCCGGTGACCTCCAGGTCGTCCCAGGCGGTGCCGCCGACGGCGAGGGTCCCGTGGTAGTGACCGCCCTCCTCGGGGTTCTCGACGGTGACGGTGGGCCTCTGGTCGGTCCGGAAGGTGCTGGCCACGATCTTGGAGTAGTGGTCCCCGTTGTAGGAGCGAGCCTCCACCGTGTGCAGGCCGTAGGCCATAGCCGTGGTGTTCAGCAGGTGGTTCCAGTTCTCGAGACCGGCGCAGGCGATCCAGCTCCCGTCGTCTATCCTGATCTCCACCGAGGTCAGGCCGACGGCGTCCGTGGCCGTGCCCGTGACGCTGACCTCGCCCTCGTGGGTCCCGACGGTCGGGGGTGTCAGGATGTCGACGGTGGGCCAGCCATTACCGGGCGCTGCCGTCAGGTCCCTAAGGGTGGCCGAGGCCGCCTCCAGGGTGTCGGTGAACTCCAGCTTGCCGTTGAAGAAGACCTTCTGCGTGGTGGGCAGGAAGCCCGGGAAGTAGAAGGTGGCCCTCCACGCGCCGTTGGAGTACTCCATGGGCACGTAGTTGAAGTGGTTGTGGTGGGACGGCCAAACGTTCCAGTAGGCCCTAACGGGGGCCCACTTGGTGTTGCGGAGGATGGGCTGGTTGAACCAGAAGTCCCAAGGGTCGCCTGCTGCCCAGGTGACCAGGGCCCGCTCGTCCGTCCCGTCTGCGTCAGGATGGTCCAGGACCACCTCCACCATGCCGAACTGCTTGAGGTTGTTGACGGTGAGGGTCGCGTTGTCGTCGTGGGTCAGGTTGAACTCACCGTACAGGTTGGACTCGCCGAAGTAGAGCCAGTTGATGTCGGAGTACCATCTGCTGTTAACCAGGGTGCTGTACTCGCACCTGTCAATGACGTGCCACTTCTCGCCCGGTTCGAGGGGCGGGGTCTTGAACTGCACGTTGAAGTAACCTGAGTTGTCGGTGAGAACGCTTCCTCTGTAGTATATCCAGTCGTCGTCGGCGATGTACACGAAGATCTCCTGGCCACGCAGGGCCATGCCGTCGAACCTGGCGGTGTTGCCGATGGTGGTCAGGACGGTGTCAGCGGGGATGTAGTAGTTCCACAGCTCCACGTCGAAGCCGGGGTAGTCACCCCGGTCGGGCCGGTCGCGCACCGGCAGGAAGAAGTTGAACTTCTGGGTGTGGGTATTCCCCAGCCCTCCCACCTTGACGTAGCCGTCGATGATCACTGCGGTGTACAGGCTCCCCATATCGGCGTAGTCCAGGTCGAGGCGCGCCTTCCCATCGGACCCGGTACCCGCCTGGGCCCCCTTGGTGTGCTCGGTGGAGGTGGCATCGCGGTAAGAGTACGTGATGTTGATCAGGACCCCCTCCATGGGGTAGCCCTCGATCGAGTCGGCGTTGGGCCAACCGTCCTTCTCCCAGACGTAGAAGTCCAGGGTGGCCGCCGTTGTGGTGACGGACACCTGGTCCATCCACACGGGGAACAGTTCCACCTCGACAGCCTGCTTGTTGTATCCGAACAGTGTGCCCTCTGCGTCGGTGTAATCCGCCTCGGCGAAGATGTGCCATATGGCCGTGGTGTTGAACCCCGGGGTCAGGTGGGTGCCGGTGTAGACGCCGGTGGACTGACGGGTCATGGGTATGTTGCGCTTGTAGGTGCT
>JAUVEQ010000389.1 GCA_030594725.1 Methanobacteriota archaeon | reverse complement strand
TTCCCACATGGCACTTCTTCCCACGACCATATCCTCACGTTCTACCACTCTTATCCTTTGCGGTTTACGACGCGTTCCCGTAGACCGACAGGGCGTATCAACGACCCCGGCATCGGACCCATCGAGGAGGTTCCGACAATGAAGCCTTCGATGCCGTCCCTCGGGGCCCCTGCTATCGGGACCCGCCAGGCGGGTCGTCGCAGGTGGATGAGCAGGAATGGCAGGGCGGGGCTCCCTCGGCGTCCGGGTCCTCCTGATGGGGGCATCCCTGCCCCGGGGGAGGAGACATGGGGGGCTGGCCCTCGGTCCTTCGGGCCGAGAACACCCGGAAGACCCCGGTTACGATGACCAGGGTGCCCAGCATGGCCACGAGGAAGCCCCCGCAGATGGTGCCCACCCACACCTGGTCGGCGTCCTCCGGGTCATCCAGGGCCACGTAGGGCAGGATCACCGCCATGGACAGTCCGACCACGAGCATCGCGATGCCCACGATCAGTATCAGACGGGTCCGGTCCATGTCGGCATCTCCCTTGCCCATCCAGGGATGGGCACGCGGGATGGAACGAGGAGGGATGATATATTATTTGGCCGCTGAGAACCGGCGGGGAGGACCCGACCTAACCGGTATCCTTTAATGGAATGCTGCACAAGACCTGTGCAAGGGGTTGTGTGAATGCTGATGGATGTCGCTCCCAGCATGACGGCGAAGTACATCGTGATATTCCTGGCGATCGCTGTTCCACTACTGATCCTGGCCCTCCTCCACTACTTCTACCGGTACCAGGCCGACAAGGACAGGACCGACCGCTTGCGGGCGGTCATCGCGGCCCTTGCCCTCGCAGGAATACTCGTGACGGTCTCATACATCGCCATCGAGGAGGACAGGAAGGAGGACCTGGTCACATTGGACTATCGAGCGGTGATCACCACCAACAGCACCTCCGAGGGCGTCGTCTGGATCCCGGTAAGCGCCAATACCCAGATGCAGGACGCGCTGCGGGTGACCAAGGGTCAGGGCACCATCGACCTGGTGCAGACCGAGCATGGCCTGGCGCTCCGGATCGAGTACGAGGGCAACCTTACCGTGCGGGGGAGCCTCGAGGCCTACGAGTACTTCGAAAACTGGGAACTCACCTTGAAGAGCGAGGAGTGGGACGAGCGCATCTGGGCAGGACACGAACCCGGCATCGAAGCCCCTGGAGAGGTCGCGATCGAGGTGGAGGTCTGGCGGGACAGCTTGTACAGCGGCGTCGGCGAGGACCTAGATACCTCCCTCGTGGACGGGTGGGAGTACTACCCGTTCGAATACTGGGAGTACGATAGTTGACAAAGAAGAGTCTGCTGATGATCCTCCGGAAGGTGCTCCTTCGATGCTGGGACCGATGCCGTGTTGCATCTTGATCCTTAGGCACTACGACGATGGGGGAAGCCTGGGCGGGCCGTCCCGTACATGACGACCCTCACCAGCGGTGCTCGCAGTCCCTGCAGTGCCAGTCCGGGTTGCTCTCGTCCACGCAGCAGCCTCCGGGAGCGAACCGACCCTCGTCGACCGCCTTCAGGTAGGCACCCATGTCCGCGGGATACCCGTACTCTATGGGTATCACTTTCCTGGACCCGCACTCAGGGCATGCACTAGGCTTCCTAGGCATGAGCTGGCAATCCCGGTCCCTGTATATAACGAACACCCTCGCTATTATCACGAGGGTTTATCAGAACCTGTCGGTTCCCGGAGGTCACCCTGTCGACCGGGTGAACTCCAGCACCATGAACTCCTCGGGCCGCATGGGAGCGAAGCCCACCTGGAAGTGGACCTGGCCCCTGGCGATGACCTCTGGATTGGTGGTCTCGGCGTCGCACTTGACGAAGTATGCCTGCTCGGCTGTGTCGCCCTCCAGGGCGCCCCGCTTCCAGATGTCGTCCAGGAAGGCACCCACGCTGGCCTGGATCCCCTGCCACAGCAGCGCGTCGTTGGGCTCTCCGGCCACCCATTCGATGCCCCGCTCGACGCTCTGTTCCACGAACAGGGCCAGGCGGCGGACCGGTATGAACTTCCACCATGACCCGGTGTGGCCGGCCATCGTGCGGGCGCCCCAGCAGACGATACCCTCTGGCAGGGTGCGCAGAACGTCCACACCCTCGTTCCCGAAGAGGCTGGCATCATCCTCGGTGGTCTCGTACTCCAGGCCGTTGATGCCCGCGATGATGGCGTCCAGCCCTGCGGCGGGGGTCCACACGCCGTGGGCGTCGTCGAAGCTGGTCATCAGGCCCGCCATGGCGCCGCAGCAGCCCGTGGGCACCTCGGCGTCGCCGTCCCGCACCATGACCCGGGGGTAGAACATGGCCGCGGACTCCAGGGCCAGGCCCTCCCGGACCCGCCGGATGCCCAGGTCGGACCAGGCATCCTGCACGTCCACCAGGCCGGCCCACTCGGGGGGCGTGTCTATGAGGAGCATCGCCCGCTTCTCGCGACAGTAGTGACTTGCCATCTTCCATATCTCCTGCTGGGTGGCGGGGTCGACGCCGTCGTCCCGGGGCAGGACCAGCAGGTTGAAGTCGGGGATCTCGATGGATATCGCCACCAGGGCGTCCCGGTAGTCGGCGGCCCTGGGCGGTCGGTCCTCCTCCGTCTCCCGGTTGCGTATGCGCACCACGTGGCAGCGTGGACCGGCGTTGTGGAAGAACAGCCGGACGGACCGCGAGAGGTCGCCTTGGAGGTTGGTCGGCGAGAAGATGGAGTCGTAATCGTGGAGGCTCTGGCACGCCACCGGTGTGAACATGGGGCCAGACGCGGCACGACCGATGAAGATGGTGACCGAGGTGGGGGTGGGTGGGTTTTATTTGGGTGTCTATTTGGTGTTGGCTGGGGCCCGCCCCGGGTGTCAATTGGGGGCCCCCCGGGCCCCCCCTTTTGATGTGGGTGCGGGGGGGGGGGGGGGGCTGGCGCCCCGGGGGGGGGGGGGGAGATC
>JAUVEQ010000026.1 GCA_030594725.1 Methanobacteriota archaeon | reverse complement strand
CTCGACGTAGAGTCGTACGGTGAAGACACCGGCCACGTCGAAGGTCCAGGTGATCCGGTCCTCCATGCCCTCGACGTCCCACTTCCCGTCGTTGTCCACGTCCCACTTGAACACCGTGAAGTCGTCGCCGGGCTCGTAGGTTGCGGCGCCGCTGATCTCCAGGGGAGTGCCCTCGTCCACGGTGTAGGGGCCGCCGACGTCGACCTGGGGGGCCACGTCGCTTATCAGGAGGGTCATGCTCTTGGAGGCCTTCGAGCCGTCCTCGTCCTCGACCTGGACCGTGATACTGTACATCCCGGGCTCGTCCCAGACGACCTCCAGGGAGGAGCACGTCTCCTCGTGGTCCCAGACACCGTCGCCGTCCAGGTCCCACCGGAAGGCGACGAAGTCGTCGCCCGGTTCCACTGTACCCGATGCGTCCAGGAGGGCGACCTGGCCCTCGGGGGTGGGGTCGGCATCCAGCTTGACGGTGGGTCCGACGTCGCTGATGGTCACGAACACCGAGTCGGTGTCCGTGGAGCCATCGTCGTCCTCCACGGTCAGAGTGACCTCGTACCTGCCCGGGCTCGTGAAGACGTGCCTTCCTTTCGTCTCCGTGGTCGTGTCGTCGACCTCGCCGTCTCCATCCCAGTCCCAGTGGTAGGCCACCAGCTCGTCCGGGCTCGATGTCGAGGAGCCCGCGTTGAACACCACGAGGATGCCCTCGGAGTGGGAGAGGGAACCGATGGATATCACCGCAGCGGGGCCGAGGTCGGACACCTCGATGGTCTGGAACACCATGTCCTGGGTGCCATCTTCGTCGGTGATCCGGAAGGCGATGATGTACGTACCGTGGTCAAGATAGCTGTACTCGACCGTCTCGCCCTCCAGGTCCGCGGTGAACTCGTCGTCCCTGTAGTCCAGGTCCCATTCGAAGGCCTCTACCTCGTCGGGGTACGAGAAGGAACCCCGGGCGTCGAGGATGAGCGGGGACCCCTCCTCGAATATGCCGTTTACAGCGATGTCGGCCGTGGGGCCGAGGTCGAAGGCCTCAACGTCGAAGGTCGTCATCACCACGGACCCGTCGTCGTCCGTCAACCTGAGGGCCACGGTGTAGCATCCATCGTCCATGTACGTATGCTGCACCGTCTCTCCGGTCGAGTCCCCCGAGAAGGTGACCCCGTCGTACTCGAAGTCCCATTCCAGTCGGGAGATGAGGTCGGGGTAGGAGGTAGACCTGGATGTGAGGTTGAACGGCATGCCCTCGTCCACTGTTGTCACGGTGTCGATGATGGGTGATGGCGCCAGGTCGTTTATGGTCACCTCGATGGTGGCGATGTGGATGCTCCCGTCGTCGTCCGTCACCCGGAGGGCCACGGTGTACGTTCCGTTATCCATGTAGGTGTAGTGGGTGAAGACGCCGGTCGACTCCGGGTCGAAGGCGCCATCGTAGAAGAAGTCCCATTCGTAGGTCGATAGATCATCGGGGAACGAGGCGGAGAGGTTGCCGTTGAACTCCAGGGGCGAGCCCTCGTCCGCCAGTGCGGTCGTTGTGATGTTGGCGGTGGGGAGCAGGTCGAGGATGGTGATGGTACCCTGGAACTCGCTCATGCTCCCATCATCATCAAAGGCCCGCACCACGATCTGGTAGTCGCCGTCGTCCATGTACGTGAAGTTGGCCAGTGTTCCGATCTGGCCGATCGAGAAGGACCCGTCGTAGTCCATGTCCCACTCGATCCGGTCCAGGGCGTCAGGCCATGAGTAGGAACCGCTGGCGTTCAGGGACAGCTGGACCCCCTCGTCCCAGGTCTGCGGATAGGTCACCACCAGGGTGGGCCCGCCGTCAAGGATCGTCACCGAGATCTCCGTCAAGCTCACCGAGCCATCGTCGTCCGTGACCCGCAGGGCGATGCGGTATGTTCCATCGTTGTAGATGGTGTGATTGTAAATATCGTCGATCGCGTCGAGGGTGAAGGTCGTCCCGTCGTAGTCCAGGTCCCATTCGTACTTGGTGATGAGGTCGGGCCACGATGAGGACCAGGTGGCGTCGAGGGTGAAGGTGGTCCCCTCCAGTACGCTGTCGACCTCCTTGATCACGGCGAGGGGGGAGCCGTCCATGACCAGCACGGTGAAGGTGAGCAGAGTGGAGTTGCCCCCGGTGTCCGTAAGCTTGAGGGCGATGGTGTAGGTGCCGTTGTCCAGGAAGGTGTACCGGACGATCTTGCCCGCCTTGTCCACGTCGAAGGTGCTCCCGTCGTAATCGAAGTCCCACTCCCATTTGTTGTAAGGAGGGGTGCTGGTCAGCATGGTGGAGTCGTACACGGTATAGGCGCCCTCCACCTGGTCGCGCATCTGGGTTTTGTACGAGTACACCTTGCTGGTGTTCATGTTGCCCGCGGCATCCCAGAACACGAAGTAGTAGCTCACGGTCATGGGGATACGGCTCTTGTTCAACGAGGCGGTCGCGCCCAAATGGGTGATGTTGTACATGGCCGTGGTCATGTTCAGGTTCGTGTAGGAGGACCCCTCGTAGGAGTACCTGACCTGCGCCCTGCCCATCCTCGACTCGTCCTGGAGGGAGACAGAAAGGGAGACACCGAGGAAGCAGTCCACCATTCCTTGTGGCTTGTGGGCGATGAGCATGGGGTCGGTGCCGTCGGCGTAGTACGAGCCCCAGGTGCTGACGTTGGAGAGGCCCACCTCGTCGGTGCCCCTGACCCTGTAGTACACAGTGGTGGCGTAGCCTGGTGCTGGCACTTCCAACATCATGTTGGAGGCCATGTGGGTGTACGTCAGGTTGTAGTAGAAGGGGTCCCTGTCGACGTCGTAGTAGTACACGTAGAGTTGGGTGTAGGAGCTGAGCTCGACGTTCTTGTCCACCTTGATGCCGTCGGTGGTGCTGGTGCTCAGGTATATGGTCTCCCAGGTGGTGCCCTTCAGCCCCCTGATGTTGACATAGCAGTTGTCATGGTCCTTGGACCATACCCGAAGGGTGACCCTGCCGACGTACGACCCGGCGGGCATGTAGTAGTACTTGCTGAGGGTGCTGGTGGTGGTCCCGCTGGCGGGCAGCTGGTCCACGACCTCGATCTGGCCGCCCTTTCCCATGTATGCGGACTGGATGGCCCCGCCGGCTCCGTACCTGTAGTCCATGTAGACATCCACGGAGGTAAGTGCATCGTGGACGGTGGAATTGACGGTGGCGTTGTTGTCGGCGTTGGGGTACTCGGGTGTCAGGTCCAATGTGGTGAAGGTCGGAGGGTCGTTGTCGACGATGAGGTAGCGGTCGGTGGAGGCTATCATCAGGCCCAGGTTGTCCGTCGCCCGAAGGTGGAAGTAAACCCTAGCGGTGTAGCTGGGGCTGGTGATGGTGGCGGACCACTTGTCACCGGCACCCCGGGTCATGCTGACCGTGCTTGGCGCACCAGCGTCCACACGGTACACCAGGTCCGCCGACGCGACGCCCTCGTTGTCCGTCAGGTCGGCGGATATCGTCACCGTGGTCGAGACGGGCGCGTGCATCGGTGTCGCGTAGATGTTCGCGATGTCGGGTTGGTCGGTGGTGCGGTACTGGTACTCGCTACCCGACGGGTACCTGATCCAGTTCATGGCGCGGTCCAGCACCTCGTAGTGGTACCAGACCCAGCCGTAGTCGTACGAGGGTGGTACCGTCCCTGTGTACCTGGCCGCGTTGTCGTTGCCAGAGACGCGGCTCAGGCTGCCGGATTGCCAGGTCGAGCCGTTGTCGAAGCTGTAGACCACCCGAACCCCGCTGAGGAAGGTCTCGTCGGTGACGTTCACCCAGACCGAATGGGAGTCCTCGAACCAGAGCAGGGGTGGGCTGGGCGGACCGCCAGCATCGGTCACCACCGGGTCCTGCCCGTCGGTGGTGTAGTTGAAGACAGCGCTGAGGAAGGAGAGGTTCGACAGGTCGGTGACGTGGAACATGTACTCCACCCTCTGGGAGGTGGTGGTCTTGGGCACCTGGACGCTGTAGGGGGTGAGCTCGGCACGGATCTCGAGCAGGTGGTCCGCCAGGTCTGAAAGTACCGAATCGGAGTAGTATTGGTAGGAGTATCCCAGGTAGTTCCTGTTGTAGAGGTTGTACGTGTAGACGACGAGACCAGAGCCCTCGATGAACATGTAGGAGGTGAACCCGTTGCTGGTGTAGGTGGTGTACGAGGGGTACCCGGCGGAGGCGCGGGCGCTGTTCCAGTTGGCCTGGTTGGTGACGACGAACTTGCCGTTCCTGGCAGCGGTGAGGCCGTCGGTGTAGTACCAGGACGCGCCGTAACCATCCAGGAGGATCATGTCCACGTCCGTGAAGAGGGCGGGCTTGGGGTTCACACCGAAGGTGCTGACCGAGGAGTCCCAGGTTCCCAGCAGGCCGCCCATCTTCACCAGGCCCGCGTTGTAGGTGGCATACGAGTACCTGATGGCGCCACCCACGTTGGACGTGGTAGGACCCGCCTCCAGGGTCATGGCCAGCTCCGTGAAGGCGCCGGAGGACCCGAAGCGGTAGTGCAGTGTGACGTTCTGGATGCCCACGGTGTCGGTGATGGCCGATTTCACCGTCACGGGGGCCGAGGCGTTGGGGTAGGTGGGCACGATGTAGGGCGAGCTCATGTGGGGCATCGTCTCGTCGATGTGGTATGACCAGGTCACGGTGTTGTTCTCGTTGCCGTTGGAGTCCCGGGCGTACACTGCGTAGTAAACGGTGCTCGAGCCGCTGATCGCGGGAATTGTGGCGGTCCAGTTGGTACCGGTGCCCTCGGTGCCATCCGTGCTGTCCCAAGAGCTCTGGCCGTCGGAGCTGTACATAACCCATACCCTGTCCACTGTGTCGTCGTCCCAGACATCCGCCGTAACGTCCACCGTCGTCTGGTTGTTCGGATGCAACGGCGCAATGGACACCTGCTGGATCCAGGGTGGCGGGTTCCAGTTGAAGGTGTGAAGGGTCGAGTTGCCCTTGTTGAAGGGATAGTCGTACGCGTCGATGTAGACCCTCAATGTGACGTTCTCGGTGGGTGTTGGATAGGGCAGTATGCCCACGTAGCGTCCGGATGTGACGCCGTCGTGCACGGTAGACATCCTCACCTGGGACCAGTTCGTCCCGTCCTTGGAGTAGTTGATGTAGACCTCCCGGATGAAGTGGTCGTCGGTCACGTTGGCGTACACCAACATGTCGGAGATGTCGTTCCAGACACCGCTGGGCAAGGAGTGACCAGTGACGGTGGGCCCCTTGGAATCGATGGGGTAGCTGTACACCAGGCTCGTGTTGGTGTTGTTCGCGGCATCGGTCATGTTGAACCTGTAGTGGACGGTCGATACGCTGCTGTTCATGGCCGGTATCGTGGCCCAGTGTCCGGTCTCGGACACGGTCCATCTCGCGTGATAGTATATGTCGTCGTCGTACTGGTAGTCGCGGTATGTGATGTCCCATCGCGAGTAGTTCTTGGTCGGGTATGAAGCATCCAGCTTGACCTCGTTCCCCGGGGTGGTGGAGTACTGGTAGAAGAGGGTGTCCCACGTGCTGGTGTCGCTGTTGTAGCCCCTTATCAGGACGTAGAGGGTGTTGGAGTCTGAGCTGTAGCAGTAGACGTACAGGTGCTCCAGCCTACCACTGTACGTGTAGGTCCTGGAGAGCGTCGTGCCCGACGAGTAACCGCTGGAGGGATTGCGTTGGTGGTAGGTGGCCTGTCCCGACCTCTCGGTGGTCGATAGGTTCGTCCAGTTGGCCTTGTCGGTGCTGTACTGCAACGTCACGTTCGTCAGCGGGTTCCTGTCCTTGACCCCGCCCACCACGTCGACCGTCTCATCGGGACCCACGTAGAGCACGTCCTTGCCATGGGACGCGAGGTAGGGGCGGACCTCATCGATATAATAACTGGCGATGGTGGTGTTGTTGTGACCGCCCTCCGTGTCGTTGGCGAACCACCTGAAATTGACGTAGTCGCTCCCATTGATGGCGGGGATCTCCACGGAGTAGTTGTAACCGGTGCCCCGGGTGGCGTTGATGGTGGTCCATAGGACTCCCTTAGCGGAGTACTGGACCCAAACCTTCGTGACGTTGTCCGAATCGTACGCCTCGGCGGTCAGGTTCACCTTCGTCCAATTGTTCACGTAGTAGGGAGTCCACGCCAGGTTGGATATCCATGGTGGCGGGTTCCAAGTGAGGTTGTAGGTCGAGGAGTTCGCATGGTTGCCGCCCTCATCGTAGGCCTCGATCCTGTAGTAGACCGTCAGGTTCTTGTTGATGTAGGGAGGCGGCAACAGGCCCTTCATCTTCTTATACGCGTCAGTGCCGGCGGCCTTGCTCATCGCTGACCAGTACCAATTGGTCTCGTCGATGGACCAGTTGATGTAGCAAAGGCCCACTCGCCTGTTGTCCGTCACATTCGCGTAGAGCGTGATCGGCTCCGGCGACCTGATGGTGTAGTTGAAGGTAGTGACGTCCTTGAACACCGGGGCCTTCCGGTCGATGGACCACCTGATTACGGAGCTGTCAGCGCCGTTGTTGCTGCTGTCCGTCGCGTTGAAGTAGGCGTAGACGACATCGTTGGTCCCAGCAGGCCCGGTCAGGCCGCTGAACCTGTCCACAACCACGCGATAGGTGACGTTGTAGTAGATGCCGTCGTTGTTCTCGACGTCATTCAAAGAGACGGAGTATTGGGTGTATCCCTTGGTCAGGAGGTTGGAGTCCACCATCGTGCCGTCGCGACGGTTCGTAGCATAGTAGATGTCCTCCCAGCTGGAGGTGGAGGCCTTGTAACCACGGACCCTTATCGTCATGGTGTCGTGGTCCGTGGAGTAGATGTATACGTTCAGGTAGGCCAGGTCGCCCATCAGGGTGTAGGTCTTTAAGAGGTTCCCTCTGGTGGTCCCGCTGGAAGGGTTGCGGTCCGTCAACGTCAGCTGCGACGAGGATTTGGTCGTGCTGGCGTTCGACCAGGTCTTGTTGTCGAAGCCGTACCGCAAGGTCACTTTTAGGTTGCGGTCCTCGTCCACGACCAGTCCCGAGACGTTCGTATTCGTTGTGGGTCCAGCGTACTTAGGTGTATAGCCCAGGTCGGCAAAGATAGGTGGGGCTGTGTCCGCTGCGGGTCCGACCGAGCCTCCGCCAGGGACACCGCCGTTCCCCGTACCTATCGGATCGTCATCCGTATCGGGCGCGATGGTCAGGAGGGGCGAGAGCGCCGCCATTACGAAGATGAAAATGATAATGCTTCCTCTGATACTGCCACGTAGCATTTGGAATTCCCCGAAGAGTCTATACTCGGTGTAACAATCTAACTTCGCTCATATAATAGTTTGCCAGACGGTTTTTGACGTTCTGAAGAAGGGAGCGGCTCAGATGATGAGCGCTTCCGGCCCCACCTTCCGCCCCTTGATGCCAAGATCGGCGACGTTCATCAGATGTCCGTCGAACAGTTCCGTCGACCGTTCGTCTAGATGGACCGCAGCCGCCACACGGCCGATGGAATCGGACTTCATGATCCCCGAACCGCTGGCCCCCGCGACGACCGTGAGGTTCATCTCCTTGAAGACGTAGGGGTTGCCATCTATCGTGTTGCTATGGTACTGGCCTGCCCAGCTGACCTTGACCTCGGCTCCTCTCATGCCGGGAAGGTAGCCCTCGACAACTGGACGGATCTGGTCCCGGAGGAACTCGACCTCGGGCCGGGGGTCCTCATCCAGTCCGAAAGGTCGGCCAAGGTCGTCCGCGCAACCTGCCAGCAGCATCCTCTGCGACCCCACGGGCTTGAGGTAGACCCCCGCGGACGGAAGCACGATGACGGGCAATTGACCACCGGGGAAACCGTTGTCCTCGTGGAGCGCCGTCGCCCCCTCGCCGACCAGGCCGAAGGCCTGTCTCGTGCGGGGCTTCACGTGGCTGTCAACGCCCAGCGGGTCCAGGAGCGATGGGGTCATTGCCCCCGCCGCCACGACGAATTCCCGTGCGCGATGGCGACCGGATGCTCCTTCCACCGCGGCGACGCGACCATCCTCCCAGACCCGGAGGCCGTTCCCCCTCACAGACTCTGGCACCAGCCTGTCGACCGTGAAACCGTACTCCACCCTGCCGCCCAGGGCCCTGAACTCCATCTCGAACCACTTGGCAAGTCGCGAGGGCGACAGCGTGCCCGCGTTCCGGGCCATCACGGCCCCGGCCACAGACCCCAGGGGCCCCCTGTCCAAAGGGGGGTCCGGGTCGAACTCGATGTGATCGCCCAGTAGAGCCCTCACGTCCGAACGGTCATGTATCTCCAGGTCGGAGCCATGCCTTTCCAGGTCCTCAAGGACGGGTCTGAGGTCATCCAGCTTCCCAGGGTCCATCATCCAGTAGTATCCGAAGCGCTTGAGTCCCAGGTTGTGTCCCAGGTCGCCCTCCACGTGGTCGAAGAGGGCGATGGTGGAGCTGGCCAAGGCCTGGTTCGTGGAGGATGTGAACAGGTCCCTGAAGAGCGCCACCGACCTTCGCGTATTGCCCTGGGCTGGCCGGGGGTTACGGTCCATCAGGAGCACGCTGCGGTCCGGATCGGACCGCATCACGTGGTAGGCGGTCGCGCAACCCAGCACGCCCGCCCCGAGCACCAGGGTGTCCCACTCCGGGTCGGTCATCGGGCCGTCAACGGCCTTGGTGATATTTGTAGCCGTCGCCATTCTGGGAAGGGCGGTTCCCTTATAGGTGCGGGATGCCCTTTGCCCGGCGTGGACATCCCCGACTTCGAGATCGCGGTCTTCGACATGGATGGTACGCTGTACTCCACCGACAACAGCGTGGTGCCAGCGGTGCTGGACACCTTCCGGGAGTTCGGCATCCCCGAGCCCCCGGTGGACGAGATCGAGGACCTCATCGGCCGCCCGGACACGCACTACCACGACTGGGTCAGACGCCACGGCGGCGACATGGGGGACCAATTGGTGGAGGCGGTGGACGCCAGGGAACGGGAGCTTGTCAGCGAGAGAGGTTCGCTCTACCCCCGGGCAAAGGAGTCCCTCCGCGAGCTCCGGCGCCTGGATGTGAGGACGGCCCTGCTCACCAACGCCGGACATGACTACTGCTCGATGGTGCTTCACACCTTCGACATGGAGGACCTCTTCGACGCCGTCAGCTGGTTCGAGGGCTTGGGTGACGGCGACAAGACCGAGCGCCTGGGCCGCATCATCAGGGACTTCGGGGGAGGGACCGCCATCATGGTGGGCGACAGGTTCTACGACTTCGATGCCGCCAGGGCGGTGGGCTGCACCTCCGTCGGCGTGTCCCACGGCTTCGGCAACGAGGAGCTGAGGAAGGCCGACATCGTGGTCCATGGCCTGTGGGGGACGGTCGAGCTCAAGCTCCGGGCCACGGCCCGGAGGCTGGAGGGCATTGACGGTTGAGAGGGGGTTCGGGGGCTCGGGGGTCCCGGGGTTCGGGGGTCCGGTCAGGCCCCGGGGGCTGGCCTCATGAGCGACATCACCTTGCGATAGGCCCAGCCCGGTCTCCACCAGCCCTTCCGGTAGGCCCAGTAGAGCAATGCGGCACCCAGGGCGATGAGCAGGATGATGAGACCGATGCCCCAACCGCCCGTGGCTCCCGCGAAGGAGGAGGTGACGGTGTACTCGTGGTTCCCCAGCACCAACTCGTCCGTTGTGGAGTTCTCCTGCAGGAGCTTGGGGTACGTCACCGTGGTCCTCAGGATGTAATCGCCCTCGTCCAGGGCGAGGTGCACGCTGGCCCCGGTGGTGTTCCCCGCGGGCACATCCACCACGGTGGACCAGTTGCCGACCAGGGAACCGTCCCTGTACGCCTCCACGGTCATCGTGGTGTTGTTGGCGGGGGAGAGGGTCGGGTTGTCCAGGGTGACGTTGACCTTCATGCCTCCCGAGGGGTCCGCCGAGTAGGTGAGCCCGTGGGCGTTCAGCTTGGCCCGCATCATCGGGGCCACGGTCAGCATCTCCATGAGGAGGTCCAGCTCGTCGCCAAGGCGGACCGCGATGTCCTCCCTCGCGGAGATCTGACGGGTCTGCTGGTCGTCCACCTCGTAGGTGAAGCTGACGACACCCAGGGCCCCGTACCCGTAGTCCTTGGCCGTGCCCGCCGCGACGTACAGGACCGCTGAGGCCTGTCCGTACTGGACGCCGTAGGCCTCGCTCATCTCCCGGAGCGACTCGTACATCGCCTGGTCGGGGGGCGGGTCTTCGGTATAGCTCCATGGATGGATCAGGCGGACTATGCCCGTGTGCATGGTGATGTACAGGTCCAGGTCCTTGCCCTCCATGAAGGCAACGTTGGCGGCCACCTCGGGCTCCACGGCGGGGGCGTCCCCGTGGCTGTTGCTGGGCTGGAACTCGAAGGGGTAGTGGCGATTGAGGTCGATGCCGTTGAAGTTGGACCGGGAGTCCCTTGCGTTGCCGTCGGGATTGAGCATGGGGGTTATCCACACGATGCTCTCGCGCAGGATCTGCTGGACCACGGGGTCGTCCGTCCCCTCGAGCAATCTGTGGATGAGCAGTATGCACAGCTCGCCGCCCAGGTACTCGTTGCCATGGTGCTCGCCGTCGATGTACACACGGGCCTTGCCCTCGGCCGGATACGAGGGGTCCGTTATGCGCATCGTCCACAGCTCGCGACCCCGCACGCTGGTTCCGATGGAGGTCATGGTCGCGTAGGCCGGGTGGTCCGACGCAAGTTGCTGCAGCTCCGTCGTCAGGTCCGCATGGTGATGGTAGATGTGGTCGTCGAACCATCGGTCTGGCCGGTCGATGTCTGGCGACGGCAGGGCGGCGGCGAGGGGGAGGGACAGCAGCAGGGCCGTGACGATGAGGACCATGATATGGCCAACTAGCCTGCCTTCACTATGGGCTCCCGAACGCGCCATCATTGCCTGATGCACGCGCTAATGGATAAAAAATGTTCCGTAAACCGACGGTTCGATTACTTCACTATTCCCGTACACTGGCTGTCATGAAGGGCGTTACCGGGGGGGCTACATGTAATTGACAAGTATTAATAGGCAGGCGGGTCTGTAGATACCGGGATACCCATGGCTATGACCCGCCCCCTGTCACGGACGATTGCTTTCATCGTTGTCCTCATGCTCGTCTGGTCGCCCCTGCTCCCTGCCCTCGCCGGAGGCCCCTCCGATGGGGAGGGTGATGATCCTTCTGGGTCCGACCATCCTACGGAAACTGGCTCGTTCACCTCCACGGAAGGTGACGATGTGATCCCCATGTACACCATCGTGGAGGGTCCCGACGAGACCTCCTCCTTCGGCAACTCCATCGCGAACATGGAGGATGTGGACGGGGATGGCATCGATGACATCCTCGTGGGTTCCGGCTGGGACATCTACCTCGAGCGGGGGAAGTACGACGATCAGTTCGCGCCATACTATTCCCACGCGTCGCTGCTTCCCGGCAGGACCGATCGCGATTACCAGCCGGACCAGATAGAGATCGTCGCCAACCAGTCCGACGGATGGAACTACCGCACCTCGCGCTGGCTCGGGGACGTGAACGGTGACGGATACGCGGACATGATCAACTCCTTCAACGACTTCCTCGACTGGCGCGATGAGGACATGCCAGAGCCGTATCCGGGTTACGGGAACGTGCTGGAGGTGCGCTACGGCACCGAGGACGGCCTCCCCAACGCACCGGACCTCTACCTCGATCTGAAGACCGACGACATCCCCGAGAACTCATGGCTCTCCTTCCAGTTCGGTGGCGTGGGTGATGTCAACGGCGACGGCTTCAACGACCTGTTCGTCTACCGTGACGCCATATACATCTACGAGGAGGGTTCACCGCCACCAGGCAGCGGCGGCCGGGGGACCGGGGACGACCCCGACGAACCCACCGACCCCGAGCCCAGGCCTGAACCGAACGAGACCTACATCCCGCCCGACTTCCAGCTCTTCTTCGGTTCCGAGGACGGGCTTCCGTCCAACTGCTCGTGGAACGGAACTCCCATCTTCATGCAGGAGTGGGTGTCCATCTCCAGTGTCAACTTCGCCGACTTCAACGGGGATGGCCACTCGGACATCATCCTCACATCCTACACGGCTCCCCACATCAGGGTGTACCACGGTTCCGAGGACGGTATGCCCCTCAGGCCGAACGTGGCCATAAGCTTCAACCAGCAGTGGTCCTTCGGTTGGCGCATCCATTCCCCCGTCGACCTTGACGGCGACGATTACGACGACATGGTCGTGGACTTCGGCCAGCCAGAGGGCCTCACCGACTACATCCATTACATCTATACCTTCCCGGGGTCCGAGGACGGGATCCCCGACGAGCCCGAAACCTTCTACAAGATATCCAGCCACGAGGATGGCCGGGTGGCCATGACCGATGTCAACGGTGATGGGCTCGACGACGTGTTCCTCAGCAAGACCGAGCAGCGGTCGGAACCCAACAAGGTGTCAATGCTCCTCCAGTTGCACTTCAACACGGGGGAGGGCTTCGCCAGGGATCCCTCCTGGCGACACAGGATAGCATCCATCGACGGCGTCGCCTACAGCGGCAATTCCGACGGCGGCGACTTCGACGGCGACGGCTTCGGCGACGTGGCCATCGGTGTCCCCGGCACCACCATCTACCGGTCCGACGGGACCTACACGACATTGCCGGGAAATGTGGTCATCGTCAACGGCGGCGGCATCATGGACCTGCTGAGACCCCTCACCCTGCGCGAAGGACCTATCCTCTACGCGGCCTACCAGTCCTACAACTTCCGCGTCAATGTCAACCCCACCGGCCTCACCATCCTTCCGGACCTGGCCACGATCACCCTAGACCCCGACGGTGCCAACGTGGTGCTCGAGGCAGGCCTCCAACCGGGTGGCTCGTACATCGAGGAGAAGTCGGACCCCGAGGACCTGGTGGACCTCACCTCGGACCTCACCGACATCGTCCACGACGCCCGGAACAACACCATCTGGGTGCACTTCCGGGTGTTGTTCAACTGGAACTGGCCCCACGAGGACCTGTGCGACGTGCTGGTGCAGACCCGGCTGGGCGACGCGACCATCCCGTACACCGCCCGTGACCTGTTCTACGTCGAGAACGACCTGGACTTCATCGGGGACATCATCGCCTCGGGAGAGTTCCAGGGCGACCTCGAGGAGGACGACTGGGTGCGGGCCGGTGAGGTGGTCACCATCTCCGGTCCCGTCGTCGTCTACGAGGACACCGAGGACATCTATCCGCCCGACGGCGCCTTCGACGTGGTGGTCCAGGACAACGCTGGACGCTTCTCGAAGATCTCCCACGTGAGCGGCGCTGCGGTCAGCATCTCGCTCGGTGTCGAGGATGCCACCGACCCCCATGAGAACCTGACCCTCACCCTCCAGAACCTGCCAGGTCTCGCGACGGTCGTCTCCCAGCCCAGGTTCTCCCTGGGAGTGGACGGCGACCTGCCGACCTTCACCAACATCGTTCCTGGCCCCGACGACTGGCACAGCTCCAAGGACGTGCTGGTCTCCGCCACGGCAGATGATATGGCCACCGCGGGCGTCTCCGCCGTCACCCTGGAGTACTCCTACTCCACCAACGGGGGCCTGAGCTTCACCGACTGGTCGAGGACCGGTCTCGAGACCACCCCGGACGGCCCCACGGTGGACGGGCTCGTGCTCCTCCAGATCCCCGACGGTGAGGAGAACTTCATCCGCTGGAGGGCCACCGACCTGGTGGGCAACGGCCCGGCCGTCTCGGCCAACCTGAGGATCAGGGTCGACACCATCAACGTCACCTACACCCAGGCCTTCCCCGACCCCAACGAGTGGCAGACCGTCCTCTCCGTCGAGTGCGGCGTGACCATCCGGGACATGGACGGTGCCGGGATCGAGGCCGCGTCCATCCAGTACCGGGTCTCGAACCAGAACCTCTCCGGTTACGGCGAATGGATGGACTGGGACGAGGGTGCGATGACGAACACCCAGGAGATCTCAGTCAGCCAGCTCGTCGACATGGCCGACATCCCCTTCAACTACCTCCAGTGGCGTGCCAAGGACATCGCGGGCAACGGCTACACCACCTCGCCCCACTTCCGTGTGAAGGTGGACACCCAGCCGATCTACTTCTGGGACTTCGCCCCCACGGACGGACCCTTTGGACACTCGGAGATAATGACCTACATCAACGTCTCCGACGGGGACTTCGGCAGCGGCATAGCCATGGCCACCATCGAGTTCCGGATCCAATCCGGAGAGGGCGAGTGGACCGAGTGGTCCACCGTCGGTCTGACGGGCACGCAACCCTTGGACAGGTTCTCCCACAAGGTCGAGTTCCTCGACGGTGACGACAATCGCATCCAGTTCCGCGGTTGGGATGTCGCAGGCAACGGCCCCGGGTCGTCCGACGAGTTCGTGCTCGTGGTGGACACCACCGGGCCCGAGTTCGGCGACATCGCCCCGGGCCCCGAGGAGAAGCAGGCTGGCCCCGACGTGACCGTCACGGTATCGCTCTGGGACCTCATCGTCGGACTGGACCCGACCACCATCGAGTACCGGTTCGCCACCGACGGCGCCCTCCCCGACGAGTGGAGCCCCGTACCGGGTCTGCTGGCCGACGACGGCACCCACGGCGTGCAGGTCTCCATCACCTTC
>JAUVEQ010000191.1 GCA_030594725.1 Methanobacteriota archaeon | reverse complement strand
CGGTGAGCCCGGTGGTATCCACGTCACCGGTGTTGATCAGAGTCACGGTGACATCCACGATGTCGCCGTCCTTGGGGTTGTATTCCGATAGGACGACATCCTTCATATCCACCTCGGACTGGAGGACGTGGACGGTAAGGCTCAGCGGCTGTGATACGTGTGGGCCGTACCTTGCCTTGACGGTAATAGGATTGGTGGTGGCCGCGTTACCCGGGACGGATGAGGGCGGGAACTCCAGGACGACGGTGGTGGTACCATAGGCTTCCACAGTTACGGTCTCGGGGGTCATGATGTACGGTCCCCAGGAGGACGGGTAGGTCACGTCGAAGGTTACGCTCTCCTGCACGTTGCCCTCGTTGCTCACCGTGATGGTGAAGGTGGCGCTGCCACCGGTGCCTCCCGAGGGGTTCACGGAGTCCTCGGTCTTGTCGCTGGTCAAGGTGACCATCCTGTCCGCGGCGACCTCGATGGTGCCGTCGAGGACATCGGTGACATTGATGGACGTCGAGCCCGCCTGGACACCGAAGAGGTACTGGCCAGCGACGGCGTCGAAGGGAACGCTCACGGTCACGATCATCAGCTGGGACTTGCCCGTGTCGATGGTGACCTCGGTGGACTCGAAGGTGAACCAGGATGGCAGGTCCGGATCCTCCGAGACGATGGAAAGCGCGTAGGTGTCCCTGGTGTTCCCGGTGTTGAACACCTCGATGGTGAAGTCGTAATCGCGTCCAACGACCGCATTGTAGATCAGGACCTCGTCCAGACCGGTGTTGGTCCGGATGGTGACGCCGTACTCGGCCGGTATCTCGTAGTTGACGGTCACGTGGTAGGCGTCCACGGACGAGGATGAAGAGCGGGCCATCACGTCGATTATGTAGATGTCGGCGTTGGTGTCCTTGTCCGCAATGAGACGGAAGGTCACGGTGATGTTCTTGCCCGCAGCCAGGGTAAGGATGTCACGGTCGAAGCTCGCCTGGATGGGCACGCCGCTCGGGACGATCGCCTCCAGCCTGATGGTGTCCTCCCCGTTGCCGATGTTGGTCACCACCAGCTCTGCAGTGTGGTACTCGTCGGCCGGACCCTCGATCCAGGAACTGGCGGGTTCGACCAACACGCCGTAGACCTGTCGGACCTTCACCTTGATGTCGGCGATGTCGAACACGGTGTCGTCGGACATCGAGGTGACCGTCACCGGTATCACGTAGGTCCCGGTCCTCGCGTCCCTGGGGGGCGTGATGAACACATCGATGGAACCCAGCTCGCCGGCGCTCAGGACTATCATGGTGCTATCCAGGATCGCCCAGTCCTCGTAGGTCTCGTCGATCGAGAGCTGGTAGACGTCCCTGCCCAGGCCCTCGTTCTCGACGAGCACCTGGGTGGTCGCAGAATCCCCCGGGAAGACGCTGATGGTGCCCTCGGGACCGGTCGCGTTCACCGCGAAGGCGATGCTGATGTTCAGGGGGACCGTTGCCGATGGGGTCGGGACGAGGGGCGAGACCGTCGACACGGCACGCACGTTGACCTTGTAGGTACCGGCCTCCACGCCCGCAGGCACGTCCACGGTCACGTTGAAGTAGGCATCCTCGCCACCCGCGACGTTCAAGGAGTTGAACTCGAGATGCGCGTCCCAGAGGCTGCCCGGAAGCTGTGCCAGCGACAGGTCGTACGTGTCCTCCACGTTCCCGTCGTTGGTGAGCTTCACCTCGATGCGCACCGAGGTGTCGGGGGCGGCGGGATAGTCGTCCCTCCATGGGGAGAGGGACACGCCGTACGTCAGCTCGATCCTGATGATCACGAAGACCTCGGTGACGTTGTCGCCGCCGTGGGATGTGACCTCGAAGCGTATCTTGTACTCGCCCGAGAAGGTGGCGTTCACCAGGATCGAGGCGGTCGATACGCCGGTGGCGCCATCGTCTATCTCCAGGGTGGTGTTGTCGAGGGTCACCCACGAGGTGTACGGCCCCAAGGGCCGCAGGTCGTAGGTGTCGTTGATGTTGCCCAGGTTCTCCACGTAGACCAGCACGGTCTCGATGGCATCGGGGGAGGAGTTGATCTCCGTCGCGCTGATGGTCACGTCCATAAGGTAGAACACGTTGATGGTCACATCGAGGTCCAGAAGGTCGAAAGCGTCGCCCTGGGTCTCCGATGATGCGTTCAGGACGAAGTTGTAAAGGCCGTTGGCGATGTCATCGGGCGGGGTGATGTTGACATCGAGGGTCTTGGTCTTGCCCGCATCTATCGTCAGGGGGTCCATGGGTAAGACCCAGGAGGCGAAGTCTCCCTCCATCTCGAAGTTGAAGGTGTCCTGGGAGTTCCCGGTGTTCTTGACCTTGACCTTGAAGACGACCGACCTGCCGGGGATTGCCGTCTTCGAGGGATTGCTGATGGTGAGGGACACGCCGTAGAACGGGTTGATGGAAGTGGTGGTGGAGGTCTGCGCGGTGACGTTGTCGCCACCGGAGGAGGTGACAATGACGATGACCTCGGCGTCCTCCACGGGTTGGTTGGAGGGCACCCTGACGGTCAGCAGGATCACCCTCTCTCCGCCCTGGGCCAGGGTCACCTGGGTCTGGGACAGCCTGCCCCAGGCCTTCCTGGCACCATCGAGGGTCAGGACGAAGGTGTCTTCCCCGTTGCCGTCGTTGGTGATGGTGATATTGTACTGGGCGTTGGTGCCCGGGTCCACGGATTTGCGCAGGGGCGTGGCCTTCATCGACACGGCGTAGACCTGGTCGACCTCGAACTCCATCAGGTCGGAGTCGGACACGGAGGTGTTGCCCCGGGACGTGGCGGTTATGTTGATGTAGTGTATGCCCGTCGGGGTCAGGGGGTCATCGGGGGCGGTGAGGCGAACGGTCACGTCGGCGTTGGCGCCCGATGCCAGGGTCACGGTGGTCGGTGTGAACACCACGAAGTCCTCGCTGAGGTCCACCGAGAATTCGAAGGTGTCCTCCGCGTTGCCGGTGTTGTTGATGTTGAGCGTAACGGTCACGGTGGTCCCGGGCATGCCGGTGACAGTGGTGTCGTTCAGCTTCACCTCCACACCCCGGACGGTGTTCACGGTGGTGATGGTGATAAGGGTGTCCGTCCGGGTCGGCATGTCGTCGAAGGTCCCGGTCACGTTGATGTCGAAGGACATTGGCGTCGTCCCCTCCGGGACAGAAACGGTCACGAGGACGTTGCCGGAGGCACCGCCGGCCAGTATCACCTGGGTGCGGTTCATCTTGCCCCAGCTGGCGTGGGTGCCCTCGAGGGACATGTCCACCACGTGGGCGTCCTGGCCCAGGTTGGTCACCTTGACGTCGTACGTCACCGTCCCTCCGGGATCGGTGCTCTTCTTCCGTACGAGGTTCGCCGCTGTGACCTCCACGTCCTCCTTGTGCTCGACGGTGACGGTGATCGCCAGGGTCATGGTGGCGGAGGGGTCGGAGGTGGAGGTGGCGACCACGTCGATGGTGTACGAGCCGGTGGCCGTATCATCGGGCACGGTCACCGTCATGTTGACCAGGACCTCGCCTCCGGCATCCACGGTCACTTGGGTCGACTCGAAGGCGGCCCAGCGGTAGTATTGACCGGTGGCCTTGATGGAGTAGGTGTCCTGACCGTTCCCGGTGTTCTCGACGCGCAGCTCGACCTCGTCAGTGTCCGTGGGCTGTGCGGATGCCGTCGCGTCGTAGCTGTACAGGTTGACCCCGTGGACCGGGTCGACGATCACCGTGAGGGTCACGGAGCTGAATGCCGCGGAATCGTTCCCAGAGGAGGCCTTTACGACGAACTGGAGGTTCCCGACGGGTTCTCCCGTGGGCACGGTCACCGTGACGGTGAAGGTCCGGGTGGCGCCCACGCCCAGGGTCACGAAGGGCGATGACAGGCTGTAACTGGCAAGGCTCCTCGGATTTGAGGTGAAGTTGACCTTGAACGTGTCCGCGATGTTCCCTTCGTTCTTGAGACGGACCGTGAAGGTAGCCGTCTCGGTGGGCTTCTTGTGGATCTCGGACTCCACCGCCCCCAACAGGGCCGCGTAGACCTTGTCCACGGTGAAGGTCACCGAGGCCTCGTCGTAGACCGATGTCCGACCCTTGGAGGTACCGCGGAAGGTGATGGTCACATCACCGGCGATGGTCCCCGAGGGCGGGGTTATGGTCGCCGTCACGGTGGTCGACATGCCGGGGTCCAGCGCCACGGTGGACTTGTCGAAGGAGACCCAGCTGGCGTGGAGGCCGGGCACGGAGATGGTGACGTTGTCCTTCCCCGAGCCGTCGTTGGTCACCGTGATGATGAGATCGGTGCCAACGCCCGGCTCTCCGTTGATGTACAGGGAAGCGGGCTCTATGCTGACGGAGAACAACTGGTTGACGATTATCGTCAGGTTGAGCACCGTCCTCGAGACGGAGCTGTTGCCGTCCGAGACGGCCTTCACGTCGAAGCGATAGGTCCCCGAGTTCGAGGTGGAGGGAACCTCGATGGTGAGCATCGTGGTGTCGGTCCCATTGGCGGGAAGGTTGTAGATGGTGGTCTTGGTGAAGTAGCTTACCCAGCTGATGTCCAGTCTGAGGACGGAGAAGGTGACGTCGTCGGGCCCGTTGCCGGTGTTGGTGGCCGAGAAGTTGAAGGTGATGCTTCCTCCCGGGTCGACCCTCTGGGTGCTGGCACCGATGGGTACCATGGCCAGGCTGTAGAACTGGGAGATGGATACCACCACCGGTGTGGTCCCGGTGTGGGACGTCCCGTGGGAGGTGCCGATGACGGTGATCAGGTTGTCGCCGTAGGCGGCCCTGGAACCGATGGCGAAGGTCAGGTCCACCGTCTTGGTCTGGCCGGGGATGAGGGCGACGGACACGGGGTTGAAGTTGAAGACCCATCCCTGCCCCGTCGGCACTCCGCTCAGGCTCAGGTCGATGGTGTCGTTGCCGTTGCCCTGATTGCTCACGTTGATCTTGAAGACGCCCGAGGAACCCGGTGCGATCACCTGGCTGTTGGTCTGTGGCGTCACCCGCGGGTCGTACACCTGATTGACGACGGCGTTGATGGACAGTTGCCTCACGATGCTCGAGTTGCCGTTGGAGGTGGCGTTCACGGTTATCTGGACCTGGGTCCCTGCCAGGGCGGTGTTGGGCGCCGTCACCAGGACCTGGAAGTCCTTGGTCTGGCCGGGGCTCAGGAAGACGGGGTTGGAGGTGGGCAGCACGGTCCAACCGGCCGGTGCGTTCACGATGCCGATGATCGCATTGTCCGCGGTGTTGCCCGTGTTGGTGATGGAGAGGTTGTAGTACGTCGGCGTGTTCGGGGTCACGTACTTGCTCACGTCGCTGGAGGACAGGGTCAGACCGTAGACCTTGTCGATTATGATGATGAAGGTGGTCTGGTCGTTCGTCGTTCCGTCGCTCGAGGTCGCCTTCACGGTGGTCTGGTAGGTGCCAGCCGTGGCGTTGCTGGGTGGCACCACGGTGACCGTCACGCTCCGGGATCCCGCAGCGGGGACCGTCACCGAGCTCACGTGGGAGACCGTCCATGAGCTGGGTTCGCCCGAGTGGCTCACGGCAACGGTGTCGGCACCGTTGCCGGTGTTGTTTATGATAAGGGAGAATGTTACCGTGGAGCCGCCAACGGTGTTCTTCGAGGCGGTCGGGGTCGAGGTCTGGATCCCGTAGGTCTGGGACACCTTTGTGGTGGTGGTTATCTGCTCGGTGTCACCGAAGTCGGGGGTCGCGGTGACGATGATCTGCTTGCCGACCGAGTCGGCCGTGGCGTTCGCGGGCACACCAACCGTGAGGGTCACGGACCTGGTTGCCAGTGCGGGCACCGAGATCTGTGATTGGCTCAATTGCGCCGTCCAGTAGGTGGGCGGTGTGGAGTTGGTCAGGTTCACCGTGAGCTGCGTGGTGGTCAGCGTGTTGGTGACGTTGATCTTGAAAGTGGCGCTACTGCCTGGGGTGACCGACTGGGTGTCACTTCCCTGAATGGACAGGGAGATGGAAGTGACCGCTTCG
>JAUVEQ010000422.1 GCA_030594725.1 Methanobacteriota archaeon | reverse complement strand
CCTCTCAAGAAGGGGACCCTGGATGCCCGAAGGGAGGTGCGGGAGATGGCGAGGAAGGACTGGAAGGTCGCCCTGGAGGAGGGGGACATCGAGGGGGCACGGATGAAGGCCCAGCAGACCAGCGTGCTGGACAAGACGATGGTGGCAGAGGTCAAGGACCTGCTTGACGCCATGGGGATCCCCTGGGTGGACTCACCCGGGGACGGCGAGGCCCAGGCGTCGTACATGAATGCCAGGGGGGACGTCTGGGCCGTGGCCTCCCAGGACTACGACAGCCTGCTCTTCGGTTCGGAATTGCTGGTCCGCAATGCCACACTCTCGGGCCGACGGAAGTTGCCCGGCAGGGGCCGTCGCGAGTACGTCCAGGTGGTGCCAGAACGGGTGGACCTTCGGGAGAACCTCAAGGCGATGGGACTGACGCGGGAGCAACTGGTGGACGCCGCCATACTCGTGGGAACTGACTTCAATCCGGGAACGAAGGGTATCGGTCCCAAGAGCGCTATAAAGCTGTTGAAGGCCCACAGGGACCTGGAGGGCGTCCAGCGGGTCAAGGATGTGGAGGTGGAGCACGCCGACGAGATCCGGTCCATCTTCCTGGAACCCGCGGTGACGGACGATTACGACACCGAGTTCAGGAGGGCCGACGAGTCGGCCGCCCTTCGCATGCTGGTCGACGACCATCAGTTCTCCGAGTCCCGCGTCCGGTCGGCCCTCAAGAAGCTGGACATCAAGTCACCGGAACCCTCCAACCAGCGGTCGCTGGACAGCTTCTTCTGAACTAAGAAAGCTATATTGGGCGTTGATGCGTTGGCCAGTTCGTGAACCTCGTAGAGGCTTGGGTCCGGGTCGTACGCCCTCCCATCATCGTGATCAGCGTGGTGGGTGCCAGCGCTGGCGCCCTCAACGTCACCATAGGCCAGGGGGAGGACCTGCCCCAGGCCACGTACATGATGACGTGCCTGTTCGCGGCACTGCTGTCGGCAGGGCTCATGGTCCACAACGATTACTACGACCTGCCCTCGGACAGGGTGACCCGCCCCCACAAGCCCCTGCCCATGGGCATTATCCGTCCCGAGACGGCAAAATGGGTTGGCTTCGGCCTGATGGCCGCGGCCGTCCTGGTTGCGTTCTTCGGGCGTTGGTGGGACTTCGGCGAGGTGGATGTGCCCACGGCACTCATGGTCGCCTTCGTATTCCTGGTGGGCCTCTACTACAATGCCAGGGGGAAGTACACTGGCATATGGGGACACGTGATGGTGGCCATCGGGGTCGGGCTCATCCCCTATGTCGGCGCCATGCCCTTCGGTGACTACGTGTCCATGGCCCCCCTCGCCCTGGGCATCGGCGTCATGGAGGTGGGCAGGGAGATAATGGTGTGCGCCGGCGACATCGAAGGCGACCGGGCCGCCGGGTTCTGCACACTGCCAGTGAAGGTCGGCCAGCGGAAGAGCCTCCTGGTCGCCCTCGTTTTCTACATCGCTTCGGTGCCCTTCTTCTACCTCTACCTTCCCAAGGTCGCGGCCCATATCCCGGGGCTCTCCGGGGAGGTGTTCGGACCGGTCTACTACATGGGCACGACGGTCTTCCTCGTGACGCTGTTCGTGCTATGGGTCCTGGTATGGAGGAGGCCCGTGTGGGACAGCTTCGAGGCGTACATCCGGACGGGCTCCCGGCTGGCGATCTTCCTCTACCAGCTGCTACTCCTCTCCGAGGCCTTCATCTAGGCCGTGCGAAGGGCTTATGAGCCCGATGCGCCATGCCACCACCGGTGAGGTCATGGAACGTGGGATGACCTATGCGGACGCGGGTGTCGACCAGGACGTGATGAACGCGGCGGCCAAGAGCCTCCTGGGCTCCCTGAGGTTCCGCCGCGAGGGCCTGGGAGCACCGTACCGGCACGAGGGGGGCTTCTCGGGGCTGATCGAGTTCGGAGACGTGCTGCTGGGGCTTGCCACCGACGGCGTCGGCACCAAGTCCCACATCTCGCAGGAGACCGGCAGGTGGGACACGATAGGCATCGACTGCGTTGCCATGAACGTGAACGACCTCATCTGCGTGGGCGCCGAACCCCTGGCCTTCGTCGACTACATAGCCACACCGAGGCCCGACCCCGAGGTCTGGGCAGCCATAGGCATCGGCCTCGACGAGGGTTGTCGCCAGTCCAACATGACCCTTGTGGGAGGCGAGACCTCCGTCATGCCCGAGACGGTCAAGCAGATAGACATCACCGGGACGGCCCTTGGCTACGTCCCCAGGGACCGGGTGATCACCGGGATGGACATTGCCCCCGGCGACGCCATGATCGGCCTCGCGTCCTCGGGTATCCACAGCAACGGTTACACCCTGGTGAGGAGGGCGATCGCCGCCGCGGGCCTCTCCTGGGACGAGCCCTTCGGAGACCGGACCCTGGGCGAGGAGGCTCTGGAACCCACCACCATATACGTCCGTGCCGTAATGGACCTCATCACGGAGGTGGAGGTCAAGGCCATGGCCAACATCACTGGCGGGGGCCTGCGGAACCTCATAAGGTGGAACGATGGCCTCCGCTACGTCATCGACGACCCCCTGCCCGTGCCACCGATATTCGACGCCCTCCAGGAGTGGGGCTCGGTGGAGGACGTGGAGATGTGGCAGACCTTCAACATGGGCATCGG
>JAUVEQ010000266.1 GCA_030594725.1 Methanobacteriota archaeon | reverse complement strand
TCCCGCTCCAGGGGCTTGTCCGCCCACTTGCGGATACTGCGTCGGTCTCGAACAGCCTCCTCGACATCCATGTGCTCACCTGCGGAGCAGGACAACGTCCCCGGGCTTCCTAAATTTTCCGCCCCAATAGGTCATGGCATCGTCCGGGGCGTAACCCTCCTCGACGGTGTGGGCAACGATCTCACCTACGAACCAAACGTGGTCGCCCGTCTCGATCTCCTGGACCACCCGGCATTCCAGGTTCACGGGGCACTCGCTGATCGACGGGGGCCTCACCTCCTTGGACGGGACGGGGGTGAGCCCGACATGGGGCCACTTCTTCCCATCCCTTCCCGAACGGGAGCCAGCGGCCAGGGTCTCGGTGGCCTGGGTGTGGCGGGGAAGGGCTAGGACGAACTCGGGCAGTTCCTTGAGCAGGTCGTAGGAGTGCCTTCCCTGATTGATACCGATGCCCACCATGGGCGGTTCGAAGGAGAAGACGTGCACCATCGCTAGCGTTATCGGGTTTGACGCATCCCCCTCTCCCACGACGACGATCGCGACGGGGAACGTGGGGAAGAGCCTCACCAGTCTACGTCCATTGGCCTCGCCCATCCGGCCGTTGCCTCCTTCCTCCCTTGGATCGCGACATGGGTCGCGGATGATGGCATGGTATGCCCTGGGGTAATAAGTTTACGGTTACCGGGACCTGGCGGTGTGCGATGTGGTAGCTTGTCATGCCCGGGACCACAAGGTCGCCAGGGAATGGGTGGCCTGCGGGCAAATGTATATGTGCCAGGCACACGGTCTCAATGGTCGTGAGACTTGTCGAGAGCGTGCGCAGCTGGAGACCCGGCAAGGTCCTGGGTTGGGCCAGGTCGAGCACCAAGAACATGGCGGTGCTGATCGTCGTCATCATCCTCCTCGCCGCCGTCATCGCCGCGGGCACGATCAGCTGGTCGGGCGGCGAGTACGGCGACCTCGAGTACATCGGGTTCGACGCGGACCGTGTCACGGCGGTCGAGACCCAGCTCACCTCGTGGCCGACCCGACACACCGGCACGATATACGAGAAGAAGGCGGCCGAGTACGTCGCCAGCGAGTTCATGGCGGCGGGGCTGAGCAACGTGCACATCGAGGAGTATCCCGAGATCGAGTACGAGGTCAAGGGCGCCTCCCTGCAGATGGTGTACTACACCAACGGCCCTCTCGGAATGGTACCCCATCCGAGCCGATCTCCCGTGACATTCGAGCACAAGATAGATTTCGTCGTCCAGGGTTACTCAGGTTCCCATGACCAGGGTTCGGGACCCACCACATTCCGCAACGACATGGAATACGTGGGCATAGATGGGAACGGCACCGACCAATCCCACTTCGCCCCTGCCCAGGGCAGGGCCGCGATAGTCGAGACCTCCGGCGTGAGCAACCACCAGATGTTCGATGTGGCCCACGACGCCGGTGTGACGGCACTCATCCTCCACAACGTGGACATCCACGAGAAGATAGGTTACGTCCCCATCTCCAAGGGAAGCCGCCAGCCGGATGGTTGGCCCGACCCCGAGTACCCCGACATACCCTTCATCATGCTTTCCAGGGACGCGGGCGACACCATCCTGGCCGCCCAGAACGCGAAGCTCCGGATCCACGTGGACGTGGAGATCGGCATGCGCACCGTCCACGTTGTCGTGGGAGAGGTGAAGGGGACGGGCGACACCGACGAGTTCGTCGTGATCGGCGCCCACCATGATTCGGTGTACGTCGGCAATGGCGCCATCGACAACGGATGCGGGACCACCACCGTGATAGAGCTGGCTCACCAGCTTTCCGAGGTGGAGGTGGAGCGCACGATACGGCTCATGACCTTCGGGGCCGAGGAGGACGGCCTGTACGGCTCCTTCAACTACGTCGAGGCCCACCAGGAGGAGATCAACAGGAGCTGCGTGGGAATGCTCAACTTCGACATGCCCCACGTGAACCTCCAGAGGGGGAACCAGGGCTGGGTCACACCCGATGACAAGGACCGTTTCGACCTCATAGAGACGATCATCGATGACATATACGAGGACCGTCCCGACCTGGAGCAGCGCTTCAATTACAGCGTATCGCTCATGGAGCATCCCGGCGAGGTGGGAAGCGACTCGATGCCCTTCGCCCGCTCAGGCATACCGACGATAAACTTCTGGGGCTCCGGTTCGTGGGAGTACCACACCTATCTCGAGGACATGACCCACTTCATGGCCGAGGGCTTGGAGATGGCTGTGCTCATCGGAGGCACCTACGCTATCTTCCTGGCGAACGAGGGATGAGCCACCGGCAATGGACCGGCGTGGCCTTCACTCCTCGGGTCCCTCATCCTGGCCGTTGCCAACCTTGAACTCCTTGGCGTTCTCGAGGTTGATGACGGCAGCATCCTCGACCTTGTGGGACGAGGCATCGACATCCGGTCCAACGTCCTCTGCCAGGACCGATTCCGGGACGGGCTCGATGTCCAGCTCGGTGGTCGCTGAGGAGTAGTCGATGACGATCTCCTCCCGGGGAGCCTCGTCGGGTCCCTCCTCGGCCTCCACCTCGTCATCCTCGGGGGCATCCTCGGAGGACCTGCCCCGCGATCTTCCCCTAACGACCATGACCGCCACAAGTACTGCCACGATGACGGCGATCAGGGCAATTGGCAGGATCAGGGAGCTCCCAACGGAGCTCTGGACCTCGACCTCGAGGTCGTAGGTGACCACTCCCCCGGCCCCATCGGACACCTCGAGGACGATCTTGTGCGTCCCCGCTGGAAGGTCGTCGATGTAGATGGACGGGCCGGTGCCCAGCTCCTTTCCGCCCTTCCTCCACACGTAGGTCAGGGTGTCACCGTCCTCATCGACGGCCTCGGCCTCCAGGAGGATCTCGGCACCCTCGTCGTACTCCGACCCGCTCGCGGGAAGGACGGTGTTGATGACGGGATCGTCGTTGACGTTGACAACCAGCATGGAGAAGATGGTGCTCAGGTCGCCGCCTCGACCGTCGCTGACGGTGATGGTGACAGCGTGGGTCCCCACGTCCGCCTGGGCGGGGGTGAACGAGATGGCACCGGTGGCGCCGTCGATGTCGAACAGGTCCGTGTCGTCGCTCCACGTTAGGTCGTCACCATCCGGGTCCGTCGCCACCATGGTCCACGTGAGGACCTCGTCCTCGTTCACGGTCTCGGGGAGCCCGTTCGTGAGAGAGGGGGCGTCGTTGACGTCGATGATGGTCCAAGTGATGGTGAGCACATCCGATAGGCCTCCCCTGTCGGTCACCGTGTAGGTGACGGTGTGCTCGCCCACCATGGACTGGTCCGCCATGAACCCGATGGTCCCGTCCTCGGAGGGAAGGAACATCGCCTCCCCGATCCCGGTGATCACCAGGAGATCCCTGTGGGGTGGTTCCAGGTCCAGGTCAGGGTCCGAGACGACGAGCTGGATGGTCACCTCCTCGTTCTGATCGAACTCCGTCTCCTCGACCCCGCCGAACCGGGGCGGGTCGTTCACGTTGGCGACGGTGACGGTGAGCACGGCCTCGTCGGCCTCGCCGATCCGGTCCTGCACCCTGATGGTGATCTCGAACGAGGGGACCTGGCCGTTGGTGGGTGTGAAGGTCAACCGACCCGTGTCCTGGTCAACGGTGACCTCGATCGACGCGGCGAAGGCCGTGAAGTGTAGCAGGTCACCGAAGGGAACGTCCGGGTCGTCGGAGGTTATGATGTAAAAGGTCTCCTCGTCCTGGTTGGCATCCATCTCGAGAGGGGACGTGATGACCGGCGGGTCGTTGGAGTTCTGGACGTTGATGGTCACCTCGATGCGATCGGTAAGACCGAACCGGTCGGTCACGGTGAGGTAGAACTGGTGCTGTCCGATCTGGTCCGGTCCGGGCGTCCACACAAGGGTGCCGGTGGATGGGTCGACATCGAAGTAATCGCTGTCGTCGGTGAAGGTGAGCTCGTCATCCGGCAGGTCCAGGTCGACTACAGCGAAGGTGTGATCGAAGAGGGTCCTCTCGTGGGCCTCCAGTATCGTTTCGTGGTCGAGGATGGGCCTGTCCGCCTTCTGGACCACCATTAGGCTGAACCCACCCTCGACGGAGACGTTGAACAGGTCCGTCGCGGTGATCGAGACATCGATTGGTTCCAGGAGGAAGAAGTCGGGATCGGTGAAGACCTCAAGGGTGCGATTGCCCCCGATCGAGAGGCTCGTCCGGAAGTCCACCGGATATGGTGGGCCGGGAAGGGAAGGGTCGACCAGCTCGATCTGCGAGAACGCCAGCAGACCCATGTTGAAGTCGTCGTCGAACGCAGCATCCAGGTCCATTATCTCCGTCCAGCTGGAATCCTCGTCGACGGAGACGGACCCGGGCCCCACGTACGTCGGGGCCTCGTTCACCACGGGCTCGTAGACTATCCAGAGACCGCTAACGTTGAGCAGACCCGCGGTGGGCCTTCCCACGAAGAAGGTGAAATCAAGGGTGATGTTCTCGGGTCTCACCGTCCGGTTGTCGAGGACATCCTGAAGGGCCGTGACGAAGCCGTAGGTCCCGTCGATGGTGACTGGGTCCGTAACGTTGCCTGCAATGGTCGCTAT
>JAUVEQ010000278.1 GCA_030594725.1 Methanobacteriota archaeon | reverse complement strand
ACCGATATCTCGTGGGGCACCTGGAGGGTGAACCCGTGATGACTGAGGGCGTACCATAGGGAGACGTAGCTGGGGAAGGCCAGATGGGTGGACACCAGCAGGGGATCCCTCTGAACGGTGTAGGCGTCCCTCCACACCCGTTCGATGCGGCCGTCCCGAACAAGTCGGGAAAGGCGGGAGCTGGCGGATGCTGGTTCGAGGTCCGCCAGTGATGCGAAGGTCTCACGGTCGAAGACCGGATACCTCCTCAGCCTCTGTATCAGGTCGATGGTTCTCACGATAGATACGAGGGTCGATCCTGTATAAATATATTATCATGATATTAATCATAAATAATCACTATCATGTTACAATCTTTATCGCAATCGAATTCTCGCATCGAATATGATGTTCGTCTGGATATCCGCTCGAAATGACATGGGCAGGAACCATCCCAGTAGAGAGGTGCTCCCTTAGCGGTCGCACGTGATAGGGAGACACCGCCCTCATCGATGACCGATATCGCGCCAAAAAGCTATTTAACGAACGTGCTTATCGGGGGTGCGCGTGGGCACGTGGCCTAGTCTGGATATGGCGACAGCCTCCTAAGCTGTAAATCGGGGGTTCGAATCCCCTCGTGCCCGCCTCTCACATCCAGCTCCCCTCCGGGGCGGGGGTTTCTCCTGAAGTTAACGTTATTCCACGCACATGGACCAGCATTGACTCACGTCGTGCCTGCGTATCTGGCCTGGAACGGATAGCTGCAATAACCTCAGATTTGTTGGGGGTGTCGTAACTAACCAGATTTATCTGGCAAGAGTCCTACTAACCCACCGTGGATCAATTCCAGCGTGAATTCCCCTGTAGAGCCACGTTGACCATAATCATTATCCTATTCATACTGCTCCCAACAGTTGCCATCGACATCTCTCGGGCATCCGGGACGGACATCCCTGAACCTCAATCCCTGGATTCGACACCCTTGATGTTCGTCGATTACGAGGATGCTGAAAAGGGGTTAACCCTCATCGCGCCATTCAACCAGATGAAAGTCTACCTCGTGGACCACAAGGGGGTGGTGGTCCATACATGGCTGAGTGACAGTAAGACCAAGGGGACGACCATTTTGCTCGAGAACGGGACGCTCCTCCGGGGCCGGTCCGGGTTGAATGGACAGCCCGACGGCGTGGAACTTCTCGACTGGAATGGTTCAGTGCTCTGGGACTACGTACCGCCTAGTGGGTTCACTTGGCATCACGACTTCGAGCCCTTGCCGAACGGAAACATACTCATCAACACGATGGTGAGCTACCACGAACAAGAAGCGATCGAATTGGGTCGTGATCCCGAAATCACCCATGGGTTTTTAGTAGTGGAGCCTATCTTGGAGATCAAGCCCAACGGTACCGCCGGTGGCGACGTCGTATGGAAGTGGGACCCGCTGGACCATCTCATCCAGGACTATGATCATGTAAAGCGCAACTTCGGCGTCGTCAAGGACCACCCCGAGCTCATCGACATCAATTACCAGCCGGCGGACATACCCGAGTGGCAGCATACCAATTCCGTGTCGTACAACGCTGAGCTCGACCAGATCATGATAACGGACCGCAACTTCGATGAGTTCTGGGTGATCGACCACAACACCACCATGGCGGAGGCGGCGGGACACACGGGTGGAGCCCATGGAAAGGGTGGAGACATCCTCTACAGGTGGGGTAACCCCGAGGCCTACGATGCAGGCAATGCCAGCAACCACGTGCTCTACGGGCCTCATGATGCCCACTGGATCGGTCCCGGTCTCCCCGGAGAGGGGAACATCATCGTTTTCAACAACGGAATGAACAGTGAATTGACCCGTCCTGAGGGCAGATTCTCAACCGTTGAAGAGCTGGTCCTCCCTATCAATGCCACCGGTGGCTACGACCTTACCCCGGGTTCGGCCTACGGCCCCTCCGACCCCATCTGGAGCTACAATACTAGTCCCCCAGAGAGCTTCTTCGCATGGGCCATGGGCGGGGTGGAGAGGCTCCCGAACGGCAACACTCTGGTGTGCGGAGGCTCGACCGGTTATAACTTCGAGGTCAATTCGAAGGACGAGATCGTGTGGGACTACCGATCAAATAGCATTTTCAGGGTCAGCCGTTACTACCCACCGGCCCTGGACAAGATCTCGGACCTGGATGCCACCGAGGATGAGATGGTGAGTGTCAACATCGCCTCCTTCATATCAGACCTGGACACTGGCCACGAGGACCTCGTGATCAGCGAGAACTCGTCCTACGCCGACGTCTCTGGCCATGAGCTGCTGCTGCAATATCCTGAAGGGATCACGACCGATATCATCGAACTGACAGTTAGCGATGGTATCTTCGGGATGGAGAGGCCGGTTCGCATCAACATAACACCGGTCAACGACGCGCCCATACTGGCGCCCATACCCGACATCACAGTCACCGAGGCGGTGCCCTATACTCTTGACCTTGAGCCCTTCGTTTCTGACCCGGACACCGATATTCATCAGATGAAGATCACGGTGAACTCGTTATTCGTCACGGTCGAAGGGGGGGAACTGAGATTCCTTTACCCCAATGGGGTCCTGGCCGACAGGATCCTTCTGCAGGTGAGCGACGGGGAATTTGAGGATTGGACCGGGATACTCGTAAGCGTCACACCCGTCAATGACCCTCCGATCGTGGACCGCATACAGGACCAAGAAGGCGTCGAGGATGTGCCTTGGACGATCGACCTTGAGAGGTACATCCGGGACGTCGACAACACCATCGAGGACATCTCGGTGGCATCGGACTCGCCATACACGAGCGTTTCGGGTCTGAACCTCTCCCTGCTATATCCCGATGGTGTGACCCGGGATGTTGTGTCCCTCACCGTCAGCGATGGCGAGAGCGACACCGTTGTCGAGTTCAAGGTCATCATCGAGCCGGTCAACGATCCTCCGGTGATCGGGGACATCCTGCCATTGACCGTCACGGAGGACGAGCCGTTCTCATTGGACCTCGGCCCATCCATCTTCGATGTCGACACGCAAAGGGAGGAACTGACCCTCAGGGTCGACTCCCCGTTCATCGACGTGGAGGATCTCGTCCTCATCCTCCTGTATCCCGATGGCCCCTACCAAGATGAGGTCGTCGTGGAGATATGGGACGGGGACCTCCTTTCCATCACGACCCTTGAAGTCAACGTCGAGCCGGTCAACGACCCCCCTGTGATCGGGGACATCTTGCCATTGACCATAACGGAGGACGAGGTGTTCTATTTGGATGTCGGTCCCGCCATCTCCGATGTCGACACGCCCAGGGAAGAACTGACCCTCCGGACCGATTCCCCGTTCATCGTTGTGGAGGGCCATGTCCTCCGCCTCCTCTATCCAGACGGACCCTACATTGACGAGGTCGTTGTCGAAGTATGGGACGGGGACCTTTATGGCAATGCCACATTGGTGGTCACCATCGACCCGGTCAACGATCCTCCTTGGTGGGCTGAGATACCCAACACACTCGCAGTCGAGAATGTCAAGGGCAAGTTCGAGTTGAGCCCGTACATGAACGACATCGACACACCCCATTCTGAGCTGGTGGTCGAGGCGGTCTCATCCTACGGTTCGATGGAGGGTCACGTTCTACATTTCAATTATCCCGATGGAGTGCTCAGCGAACAGGTCACCCTCATCCTCACCGATGGAGAGTTCCAGGCCGTCCTCCGGATGAACGTCACCGTCTCCCCGGTCAACGATGCGCCAGAGCTCTCTGGAGCAAGCGTGGACCCACCTGAAGGCAGTGATGGGACCTCATTCAAGTTCACTGTGGTCCTCAAGGACATCGACATGGGGTCGAACGCCCCGGTTGTCGAGATCGTGATCGATGGTGTCAAGTACAGATGTGCCAGGGATGGGCTGGATAACGGGCGCTACGATGAGGGAGTGGTCTTCTTCCTCGAGAGGGACCTGGGACCTGGTAAACACTTCTTCCATTTCACCGCAGATGATGGTGATGGAGGGGCGGCGACCACCGAGACCATGACGCTCACCGTGGAGGAGATATCGGGACCATGGTACAAGACAAACCTGACGACCATCATGATATCTTTACTCATCATCGGCGCTGCGGTCTTGATGGCGATCATCCTAGCTAGAAGAAAGAGGTCGTCCGGATCCAGTGGTTGAGGCCCCACTGCTGCAAAATTACTGTTACTGGTAACAGCCGGGACAGGTCAGGACTCTTTGCTCAACAGGATAGCTTGAATTGTCTCTGTGGCGTTTTCCAGTTGTCGAACACGTTTCCAGAGTTTGTCGGGGGCATTGTCATAGATGTCGAGTAATTCTCTCCCTGCCACCCGGACT
>JAUVEQ010000101.1 GCA_030594725.1 Methanobacteriota archaeon | reverse complement strand
GTGTCCGGCCCAGTCCACCGCGGTCACAGCGAAGTAGTACTTGACCCCCGCATTGAGGTCGTCGACCACCAACGAGGTCTCGGAGGCGGGGACGGTACCCCATGGTGCGAAGTTCTGGAGGCTGTCGATGGGCGTCAGCGAGATGTAGATGTTGTAGTGGTCCACGTCATCGGCCGTCGAGGCGGTCCACTTCACCAGGGCCTCTCCCTCGGAATCGGGCGCCTGGGGCGTCGAGGCGTCCAGGCCCCTGACCTCCGGCGGCGCGACCACGTCCGTGGGGGTGCCCGGGACGCTGGCCACCTGGCGGTCGGCGTTCTCGTTCCAGTCCACCGCGGCCACGGCCGCGTGGTAGGTCCTGCCGGCCTCGAGGCCTCCCACACGGAAGCTGCTCACCCGCATGCCCCTGACGGTGGCCACGGGCTCGAGGGAGCTGGCGTCCGAGAACGGGGCGGTCTCGAGATAGATCTCGTATCCCTCGATGTCGGGGCTGTCCCCGGGGTCCCAGCTGACCAGGAGATCGCTGTCCAGGTTGTCGAAGACCTTCACATCCAGGGGCACAGGTGGCGCCTGGGTGTCGGTGACCCTGACCTCTGCCGGGCTGACCGAAGCTGGCAGGTTGCGGTTGTCGTCCACCGCCACCACGGCCACGTGATAGGTCCGGTCGGGGCGGATGCCCCGCATCTGGAGCGTGTCCACCTCCGTGTCCGATATCCGGACCGAGGGGACGAGTCCATGGAGGTCGGTGAAGGGGTCGTCCCGTATGTAGACCCTGTACTGGCCGAAGTCCGCATCCTCCGAGGGGTCCCATCCCAGCAGGATATCGCTGTCGCCCCCGTCGGTCACGGTGACGCCATCGAGCGCTGTTGCGGGAATTATGTCGGAGGGGTCCGGCTGGAAGGCGGCGCTCACCGGGAAGGTCACGAACCATTCCCCGTTGTCCGTGGTGTAGAGCGCCATCCGCATCACGTACGTCCGTGCCAGGTCCTCGAAGGCGACGTCGTCGCCCTCCTCTCCGGTGTCCAGGGCCCGGGAGATGACGATGTGACGGGACCCGTCCTCGCGCCATGTGCGGGCCTGGAGGTCGTCGGGTCCGGAGGCGTCGGTGTGGACGACTCCGTCCACCACGGCCATGTCGACGGCCTCGCCCTCGGGGAGGGATGTGGCGTTCCAGCGCCATTTCCACAGGTCAGCGGTGCCCTCCTCCACTGCCATGCTCTCTGTGATGTCGGACCAGTCCAAGAGATTGAACGTCTCCTCGACGCTCACCATTCCCGGTGTCAACCAGGCCATGCTCAACGCGAACTCCTCCGAGGCGTTCGGGTCATCGTACCGGAGGTGCATGTAGAGCCGTTCATCGTCGTACGCGGAGGAGATGTTGACCCAATCCCAGGGGTCGTGGATCTCCCCGGACCTGTGTATCAGCTCGTGCCAGAAGTCCGTCGATCCCTCGGCCCACTCCTGGCCGTCCCACGAGGCCGGCTCTCCAGGGGCGGCCCTCGCGGCCTTGACCACGGGGCGGAACCTGAGGCCGATGGTGTTGGTCACCTTGTTCATGACGCATCGGTCGCCCTCGCCGGCATCGGGCTCGATGAAGGGTGCGGAGGCGTCGCCGCCGCCCATGATGTCACCGAAGAGGGAGAGGCCGAACTGGTAGACCTCGGTGAGGTCATCGAAGATGACGTCGTGGATGGGATCGCCCGTGTCCAGCTCCCTGCGCAGGACCAGTGACCATTGCTGGTTGATGATGTCGTAGGAGCCCCGTGCATCGATCTGTCCAAGGCCCCGCTCGGGAAGGTGGTCCATGATGTACCCACCGACCACGTCCCCGTTCTTCCAGGGCTCGTGGGTGATGGGGTTGATGCCCGCCTCGCCCGCATCCGGGTCGAAGTAGTTCTGGTCGAAGGCGACCTCCTCGCCACGGGCTATGACCGATGCCCCGTAGCGGGGCGCTGCGGTCGGGTCCTGCATGTACACAGGCCTCGACATGTACACGTACTCCATGTACTCGGTGAGGTGGCGGTTCTTGACCAGGTTGAGACCCATCTCGGGGTCCTCGTAGTATCCCACGTTGTTGGTAGAGGGCGTGTCGGTGACGTAGGCGTCGATGGCGAAGTCCCAGGGATTCGAGAGGCCCGAGGACCAGAACCACAGGTCTCCCGTCTCCTCCTCGGTGAGGGTGAACTTCCGCTCTTGGTTCTCGGGGTTCTCCCAGTCCGTTGCATGGCAAGTGCGCATGCAGCCCTCGTCCAGGAAGAGCCCCTCGGGGTCGGTTATCGGGAAGTACAATCCCAGTCCGTCCTCGAAGGGGGAGGTGAAGGTCCAGTTGCCGTCGTGGAACACCCATCTGGGAGCCGCGGAGTTCTCCACCACGTCGTGCCATATGATACGGAAGTAGAGCTCGTTGTCGGTGTAGACCGAGCGTATCTCAAGGGAGGTCCCGCCCGACAGGGCCACGTGGCCAGGGACCAGTCCGAGCACCTCGAGGGGATAGTCCCAGACGTTGTCCGTGGGGTCGTCCATCGAGGGAGGCGTCTCCGTGTAGTAGGACCAGATGGTGCGACTGGTAAGGGTGAGGTCGTTCTGGCCGGGGTCGGGGGAGACAGGTGCCACGCCGCCCTGCGCCAGGGCGAGGACGATGCCAGCAAGCAGGATGCTGGTGATGGCCACGGCCCTCTTCCGGTCGCGGCGGGTGATGGTTCGTTGGCGTATCGTGGTCAGCGGTTCCACCTCACGAGAGACGGGCTCGGTATAACCTCACTACAGTTCGCACCCCGTCTTAAGCCTTTCCACATAAGGTGCCCTTTTCCGGCGGATTCCGACCCCGGTGAAGCGGGGGGGCCAGATATGACACTTTAATCAAAAAGTATACCAAACTGTTTTATATATACTCCTTATCTCAGCTGGCATCTAGGAGAGACTCTCATGGCCACCTCAGGACTCTCAAGGTTGGAGATGCTGCTCGCAGTACTGGTACTAGTTATGATCGTCGTCGCATCGATGACCACCTACATGTTCTACGCCGAACGTGACAAACCGAAGGACGTGGACGCGGGCGAGGGCATCGCGGAAGTGGCCTTCGTGCGCGAGGGCGTGGTTGTGGAGCTGGACCAGACCGAGGATGTAGACACCCTGACCATCTTCGATTCGACTGGAGAGGAGCTGGGGAAGGTCGACGTCGGCCAAGCCTCCAAACGTGTCCTTGCGGACCTGGACTGGATACCGTACATGAAGTACCGGTTCGACGTCAAGCTGGTGAACGGGGATGTGCTCTCCTCGCCCGCATACGCTCCCAAGGAAGCGGTCCCGTACATGCTGTTCCAGATCGACTACAACGACGAGTTCCCGAGGGAGGAGTACCATGCCAGCGTGGCGGCCCACTCCCACACCGAGGCCGTCGTCCGCTTCTCCCGGGACGGCACCCGACTTGCCGTCGGGGCCCTGGAGGGTCGGATCAGCGTCATCGACATCAACCAGGAGGTCGAGATCTGGCGCGAGTACATCGATGGCCTGAAGATCGAGTCCGTGGAGTTCTCCGACGACGGCACCAAGGTCTTCGTGGGCGGTCACAACACCGACTGGGCCTTCTACTGCCTGGATGCGGCCACTGGTACCATCCTCTGGGATGAATCCGTCCGGTCCGAGATCGGGGACTTCCCGGACACCAACAGCGCTCCCTCCACCTTCATCCAGACCGCTGGTGACAGGGTCTGGATGGGCGTTTCCGCCAGCAAGCTCTTCATCGTCGACGAGGAGGAGACCCGCAGCTACATGACCGAGCCACGGAACACCTCCCGCATCCTCCACTACCGGAGCAAGATGTTCTGCTACAACCTGGATGGGGGCCGGATGTGGGCCTTCCCCGCGGACGGGGACCCGGCATACGACGACTACGGCGGCGGCGTGATGGACCGTGGCATCATGCAGGACTCCATCATGCTCGACGACGCGGGCGAGTACCTCTCCATCGTGTTCTCATCGAGGAACGGCGACACGAAGCACTACGATGCCCAGCTGGTCGTGTTCGACGCCCAGGAGGGCGAGATGATCTGGAACTGGTCGATGCCCATCATAGAGGAGTTCTCCTACCGGAGCCACATCACCAACGCGTGGATGGACCACGATGGCAAGTACATCGCCGTGGGCTCCATGGACGGTCGCGGCTACCTGTTCGACAACGAGAAGAACGTGGCCAGCGGCATCGGTGCCCCCGAGTGGCAGAGGAACCTGGGCACGTACACCGGTTTCGGCATAGGCAACAACAGCCTCCTCACCCACACCTCGGACATCGTCCCCTACACCGACGGCGAGACCGTGATCTTCCACGTGGCCCGTACCCAGGACACCACTTCCCACTCTGGCAACAGCAAGACCAACATCATCTACGGGGTGAAGGACTACGCTGCCTTCGACCTCCAGGGAGGGATCATCTGGACCTTCAAGGTGGGCGAGACCCGCGGCTACACCGGCACCGGCCGCTACGGCTACGGCGAGGGCGGCGGTTACATCACCTTCGGCAACGAGCACCAGGAGATCTCGGGCCTCACCCAGGACAGCTCGACGCTGCACTACACGTACTACATGCACCCCACCCGGACCGAGTCCTACTTCACTATCATGAACCTCCACAAGGGCAGTTACGATGGATACTCCCACATGGAGTGGAGGATAAGGTTGGATGGCTCGCCCGCGACCCAGGGGGACGTGAGCGACGACGGATGGTACGTGGCCCTTGGCGAGTCACCTGTGGACAAGGACCCCACCGGGTCGAATCCCGACATCCACGGCATCTACCGGGTCATGGTCTACGTCTGAGCGGGGACGACGTGGGGTATGGCACGGATTAAATACGTGACCACCCCCTGGGGGCTTAGGATGCGAGGAAAGGTGGAGAAGGGGACTGGAGACTCCGTCCAGGAAGGACGGTCCCAGGTCACCGAGGACGGTCGGACGCTGATCAGGCTGTCCCTCCCGGGCCGCAAGATGCCCAGGCTCGTCCCCCGAAGGGCCCTGGTGACGGCCATCATCCTCATCGTTCTGATACTGGTGACGGCCATCACCCACTACTACGTGGCCAACACCCAGCAGGAGGCCGCCGAGGAGGTGGGAGGCCTCCCGGTGGGCGAGCGCACCGAATGGAGCCTCAGCTTCTGCCTCCGAGTGGAGCCCGAGAGGGTCGAGGCCGTACCGGGCCAGAACATCACCTTCATACTCCAGTGGCGGGCCTTCCACTACGATTGCCCGTACTGGCTTCCCTACGGGCGGTCGGTGGAGGGAGTGATCGTCAACACCAACATCACCTACGACAACGTCGTCCTCATGGAGGCGACGGACTGGGAACCAGTGGACGAGCTCCTGGACACCTTCGAGATGACGGTCACGGTACAGGCCACCTCACGGGACGGGGCCGTCAAGCTGTTCCGCGATTGCCCCTGGTACTTCGACCAGAAGGCGAGGGGTGTCGTGGACGTCCCCGGGGGGGAGGATGACGGGGAGGAGGACAAGGCCTCCCTCTCGGCCTGGTGGGACAGGATCCGCCAGGACCCGCTGGCGACCCTGATCGTGCTCTTCTTGATGGTTGTCATCCCCGTTTCGCTGGCGGCCCGCTACGCGACCTCCGTGAAGCAGGTCCGGATGGTGTCCCAGCTTTCCTTCTTCGGGGCGATCAACATCGGCGCCCTGGGCTTCTGGGCCATCCGGACAGAGGCGCTGCCGCTGACGGCGGCGCTGCCGAGCACGGCCTGCAACTACCTGAACTACAGCGTGGGCGCTTGCGTCGTGTACCAGATGCAGCACTACCTTTCCGTGGGCTTCTTCAACAGCTGGATGTTCATCGTGGTCCTGATACTCACCTTCCTGGTCCTCTACGTCGCGATGGGCCGGGCCTGGTGCGGATGGCTCTGCCCCCTGGGAATGATCCAGGACGTGATGAACTGGGTCCGGTCCCGCGTCGGGCTTCGCCGGTATCGCCTGAGCCCCCTGCAGCGGCAGGTCCTCAATGTGGGGCGGTACGGCATCTTCTTCTCGGGCATACTGCTCAGCATACTCATAGGCATCCAGATCGTAACGTTCTACGTGGACGCGGGGGACGTCTATCGACCGATATGCCAGGTCTGCCCCGCGTATCCCATCTTCACCATCGGTCAGGCCGGAACGGGCCTCACGACCAGCGTGGGTGCCCAATCCATACCCTGGATCGCCCTCGGTGCCCTCTCCCTCTTCCTCTTCGCCGCCCTGTTCGTGCGCCGGGCCTTCTGTCGCATCTGTCCAGTGGCCGTCCTCATGATGCCCTTCAACGGGGTCTCGGGGATCTCGCTGCACAAGGACGGCAAGAAGTGCACCCGGTGCTCCATGTGCTACCGGGTCTGTCCCGTGGACGTCACAGAGGTGTGGAAGGAGATGGAGAAGACGGACATCACCGTCCACAACTGCATCCTGTGCATGCGGTGCGTGGAGGTGTGTCCGGAGGACGGGTGCCTGACGGGTCGTGTGATGGGGTTCAACACCATCGAGTCCTCCTACAGCAAGTTCATTCGCCAGCACGACCGTGGGACCCGTCGGTCGATGGGACGTCACTCTTCGCCCTGGTGGGGCGGAAAGGGAAAGGGGGGCAATGGACCCCCTGGAGGGAGCTAGATGCCCAAACTGTTCGGACGCAAGAGACCCAATATCAGGGACGCCGCAGCGGCCGAGGTGGCCGACACCCGACCCTCCGCTCCCCGCTACCGCTGGAAGGGCGGTGAGGACGAGGAACGGTTGGACGAGCTGAGCCGGATCATCGTGGATCGTGCAAAGGAACTGATCGACCACTACCAGGACCAGATGAGGAAGGCCCCCAGCCGCCCGGCTGCGATGGCCTGGTTCGACGAGCGGGCCCGGTTCCTGACCTCACCCCGCATCGACGAGATCGAGGAGCACAAGGCCAATGGCGGGAAGGTCATCGGGACCATGTGCGTCTTCGCTCCCCTCGAGCTGATCCGGGCGGCCGACGCCATACCGGTCCGCCTGTGCTCGGGCCTTCACAACACCATCGCCACCGGCGAGGAGCTGATGGCCGACGCCGGCCTCTGCCCCATGGTCAAGTCGACCCTGGGCGTCAAGATGACCCACGCATCGCCCTTCTTCGAGGCCTCGGACGCGGTCATCGTGCCCATGGTGTGCGACGGCAAGTTCAAGCTGGGGGAGGTGCTCCAGGACTTCATGGAGGTGTGGATGGTGAACGTGCCCCACATCAAGGACACCCAGCAGGCCCGGTCCATGTGGCTCGACGAGGTGCGCGCCCTCCAGCAGCAGATAGAGACCCTCACCGGGAACCGCATCTACTGGGAGGAACTGAAACGGGAGATCCAGCTCAGCCTCCAGGCCCAGACCGTGGCCCGCCGCCTGTACGACCTGCGGAAGGCGGACCCCCCCGTCATCAACGGCCGGGACTCCCTGCTGGTCAACCAGATGCCCCACACCGAGGACCTGTCCGTGTGGGTCGAGCATGCCACCGTCCTCGCCGAGGAACTGGAGCAGAGGGTGCGCGACGGGATCGCCGTCAGCGACCCCGAGGCGCCACGCGTCATGCTCGCGGGAGCGCCCATCATGTGGCCCAACTTCAAGATCCCCCAGCTCATCGAGGAATCCGGGGGCAGCATCGTCGCCGACGAGCTGTGCTCGGGCACCCGGTGGCTGTACGACCCCATCGGCATAGACGAGTGGATATGGGACGACATGTTCCAGGCCATGGCCGAGAGGTACCTGCAGCCCTCCGTGTGCCCCTGCTTCACCCCCAACGACCCCCGGATAGGCCGGATCAAGCAGATGATCGAGGACTTCCGGGTGGAGGGCGTGGTGTACCACGTGCTCCGGGGCTGCCACATATACAACGTGGAGTCCACCCGCGTCAAGCAGTCCGCGGAGGACATGGGAGTGCCCATGCTCATCATCGAGACGGAGTACTCCCAGGAGGACACGGAACAGCTCCGGACCCGCGTCGAGGCCTTCCTCATGCTGGTGCGGGCCCGCCGCAAGAAGGCCGCCAAGGCCAAGCGACGGGCGTTCAAGACCATCGACGCGACCGAGGGGGGTGACGGGGCGTGACAAAGGAGGAGCCCGTGGTGGCGGGGATCGACCTGGGGTCGACCTACACCAAGGCCGCCGTGCTGGCGGGGGACCGTGTCGTCGGGACCGGGATAACCCCGACGATAGTGGATCTGGACGCGGCAGCCGCCGACGCCCTGGCCGAGGCCCTGCAGGCAGCGGGCATGAGCAGGTCCGACCTGGACATGACCGTCTCCACCGGTTACGGACGCAGGGGGGTGGACATAGCCGACCACCAGGTGGACGAGATCTACGCCAAGGCCCGGGCGGCCAAGTGGCTGGGCAGTCCCTGGGGCCCCGTCCGGACCGTGATAGACATCGGCGGCCAGGACAGCAAGGTCATACGGCTGGACGAGGCGGGGGACATGGACACCTTCCTCATGAACACCAAGTGCGCCGCGGGCACCGGACGGTTCCTCGAGCAGATGGCCAAGGTCCTCGGGGTCCCCCTGGAGGAGCTGGGCGAGATGGGCGAGGGGGCCGAGCATCCCGTGGAGCTGTCCAACACCTGCATCGTCATGGCCGAGTCCGAGGTGATATCCCTAATTGCCCAGCGAAGGCCCGTCAAGGACATCGTCGCGGGCATCCATCGCTCGGTGGCCGAGCGGGTGGGCAACATGGTCAAGCAGATCGGCGTCGAGGAGGTGGTCTTCTTCGACGGCGGTCCGGCCCGTAACGTGGGCGTCAAGAAGGCCCTGGAGGAGTTCCTGGGGGCCGAGCTCTACGTGCCCAAGAACCCCCAGGTGAGCGCGGCCATCGGGGCCGCTATCGTCGCCCGGGACATCATCCGGG
>JAUVEQ010000308.1 GCA_030594725.1 Methanobacteriota archaeon | reverse complement strand
GGCAGACGAGAAGCCAGATAAATGCGAGCCCGTCGAGCCCTGGGACGAGGTGCCTCCGGAACTTGCCAACATCTTCGTCATCCAGCGCCACGATGCCAGCAGGCTCCACTGGGACCTCCGCCTATCGATGGACGGCGTGCTCAAGAGCTGGGCCGTGCCGAAGGAGCCGCCGACCACCAAGGGGCCTCGCCGCCTCGCCATCATGGTTGACGACCACGACCTATCGTACCATGACTTCGAGGGCGTCATCGAGGAGGGGACGTACGGCGCGGGCAGCGTGGAGATGTGGGACCGGGGGACCTACGAGATGCTCGACCGGAAGGACGAGAAGATGGTCTTCATGCTCAATGGGGACCGGCTCAAGGGCAAGTACGTCCTCCTTCGGTTCAAGAAGGCGGGGGAGAACAACTGGCTGTTCTTCAAGGCTGAATGAGAAGTTTTGAGGTTTCGGATGGATCGATCCTGGGGGCATGTCCGTGACGGGTCATAAGGGACGGGCTAGGCGATGACTGGTGCCAAAAGGGTTTTATAACCCTACGCGTTTCACCCAAAAGTCGAGGACGAACCATGAAACGCGGTTCAAGGGCCTGGAAGAAGCGCGGCAACATGCGCTGGAAGTGGCGCAAGAAGAAGATGCGGCGCCGGATCCGCGCAGCCCGCAGGCACAAGTAGACCGGTATTGCCGATCACCCTCGACCTCATTCGAAATCCCAGATCCTGTCACCCACGTAATGCAGGGTCTGTATGGCCTTCCCCTTCTGAGCGATGACCATCTCGGGGCCCGGCATCGTCGCGGTACCCGTTGTCAGGGGTCGCTTGTGCCTACCATCGCGAACGTAGACCCAGTCGCCCTCGGCGATCCCGGGGTCCGCCCCCATGACCCCCGGGGCCATGCAGTCGGCGCCGTTGGCCAGGAAGCGCACCGCGCCCTCGTCCACCTCCACCCACCTGGAGTCGAGCCCCCTGTCCAGTATGGTCCGGAGGGATGGGAAGGGCACGTCGTCCATCACCAGGTATGCGACCCTGCCGTCGATTATCAGGAAGTCCATTTCCACCCCGCGGGCCCGGTCCACCGCCGGCTCATCGGACAGCATGTCAAAGCCCAGGGCCTCATTCATACGGCCTCCGAGGACCTTGACCTCCTTGGACTTGAGCCTGTGGCGCTTGCGGAACGACAACTCCTGCATATCGATCGCTCCCTTGATGGACGGGGGCGATTATAGAGGTTCCCACTCGTGGCACCGTACAGTTCCAGCACCATTATTTTATCTCAGCGGGTCATGGCAGTTTCACATGGGGAAGGGAAGTCATGGGTGGCGACCCTCTGGTACACCCTTATGGACCATTGGCCCTCCCCTGAGTGCGCTGGCTCGATATTCGGTTATCAGTCATAATATTTTTCCCAACGCACAAACCCCCCGACGAATCCCCAGAATGGTATGGGACCAATTATAAGTCGAAAGGCGAGCTGACAGTATCAGGGAGGTCTGGGAATGACCGAAGATCCTGAAATCGCTGATACCCTCGACTGCGTTGGGCTGTTCTGCCCGGAACCCCTGTTCCAGACAAGGCAGGGCATCGACGCTATCGAGGTGGACGAGATCCTGGAGGTGTTGACCGACGACCCCGCCGCTGAGGAGGACCTCCATAGGTTCGCCAAGCGTACGGGTCACGAGGTCGTATCCTTCGAAAAGGACGACGACCAGATGCGATTCCTGATCCGCAGAAAGAAGTAGGAGGATTATCAAATGGCCGATGAAGAGTTCATCCTGTACGTGCAAACGAGCGACGCCCCCGCGCGCCAGTACTCACCCCTGGTGCTGGCCCAGACCGCGAAGGCAATGGACATCGACGCCAAGGTGTACTTCCTGGGCATGGGGCTCAAGATGCTGAGACCGGGAGTGGCCGAGGAGATCAAGATCGGCACCTTCCCCACCCTCAAGGAGATGCTGGACAAGACCATGGAGATGGGCATCCCGATCATGGTCTGCGAGGCCTCCAAGCAGATGCTGGGATGGGAGAGCGTGGAGCTCTTGGAAGGGGTGAAGATAGTCGGCGCCGGCACGCTCAACGACCTGGCGTTGGACGCGAGCGCAACCATGTGGTTCTAGGGTGATGAGCACGTCCCGAGAGAGTGTGTACCTGGATTACCAGTCAGCGAAGCCTGTGGACCCACGGGTCGTCGATGCGATGGAGCCCTTCCTCCACGACCGCTTCGGCAATCCCTCGTCCCTGCACGCTGTCGGTGATGACGCGACGGAGACCCTGGACAGGTCCCGCGAGACGGTCGCCAGGTTCCTTGGTGCCAGACCCGAGGAGGTCGTGTTCACGTCGGGGGCCACGGAGTCCACCAACCTGGCCATCATCGGCTACGCGATGCGGAACCGCAGGAAGGGCGATCACATCGTCATCTCGGAGATGGAGCACATCTCCATCCACAACATCGCCAAGTACCTGGAGAGGAACGGTTTCCAGGTGTCCCGGGTACCCCTGGACCAGTTCGGCCAGATCAACCTGGCCAAGCTCCGCGGCCGCATCCGCGACGAGACCATCCTGATATCGGTGGGCATGGCCAGCAACGAGATAGGGACGGTCCAGCCCATAAGGGAGATCGCCGAGATGATCAAGGGCAAGGGGATCGTCCTCCACACCGACGCCGTCGCGGCCCAGGGCCTCCTATCACTGGACGTGGACGGCCTGGGCATCGACCTCATGACCCTGTCCTCGAACGACTTTTACGGCCCGCGCGGCCTGGGCGCCCTGTACGTCCGCAAGGGCACCAGACTGTCCCCCATGCTCATCGGGGGCGGCCAGGAACGCGGCCTGCGGTCGGGCTCGGAGAACATGCCAGCCATCGTCGGGATGGCCCGGGCCGTGGAGATCCTCGCCGAGGAGATGGATGACGAGGTCGACAGACTGCGCGGCTACCGTGACCGGCTTATCCATGGGCTCCTCGACTCGGTCCCGAAAACGTATCTCAACGGCCATCCGGAACAGCGGCTGGCCAACAACGCGCACTTCAGGTTCACCGGCATCGAGGGGGAATCCCTCCTGCTACGGCTCCGTGACGAGGGCATCCAGGTGGCCACTGGCTCGGCCTGCTCCTCCAAGACGCTGGAGCCCTCCCACACCCTCATCGCCTGCGGCCTGCTCCACGAGGAGGCCCACGGGTCCCTGGAGCTGACCCTGGGACGATGGAACGGTCCCGAGGACGTTGGCCGGGCCCTGGAGGCCATTCCCCGGGTGGTCTCGGACCTGCGCGCCCTCTCACCCCTCTACAAGGAGGATGAATGAAGATGAAATCCACAACTTACTCCGAGAAGACCCTTGACCATTTCCGAAAGCCACGGAACGTCGGCACCCTGGTGGGCGACGACGTCGCCATAGGAAGGGTTGGCAATCCCGTCTGCGGCGACCTGATGGAGATCTACATCAAGGTCGAGGACGACCGCATCAAGGACATAAGGTTCCAGACCTTCGGCTGCGGGTCGGCCGTGGCCACCAGCAGCATGATAACCGAGCTGGTGAAGGGTATGACCCTGGACGACGCCATGAAGGTCAGCCGCGGCGACGTGGCGGACGCCCTGGACGGGCTGCCTCCCATCAAGATGCACTGCTCGAACCTGGCTGCCGACGCCCTCCAGGACGCCATCAAGAACTACCGCGAGGGTGTTCTCCTGGAGCCCCTGGATCCGGGCCAGGTGCCCGAGAAGGCCTGCGGCACCATCGTACAGGGTCCGGTTGAGGCCTCGGATGATTATGTTGGCAAGGGCTACCACGGAACGGCACCGGACCCCTCGGAGCTGGAGGGCAAGCGGGTGCTGGTGGTCGACACGGGTACCGAGGCGCTTGAGATGGCCATGGACCTCACCGAGGTCACAGGCCGTGTTGTGTTCATGACCGTATCCGACAAACTGCCCGGGGAGGACACACTCTGGTCCAAGGCCAAACGCTCCGATGTCAAGCTCCTCTTCCTCTCAATGCTCCTGGAG
>JAUVEQ010000421.1 GCA_030594725.1 Methanobacteriota archaeon | reverse complement strand
CACTACCCGGTCCCCCATCCGATAAGGGACTGGCCATCCATTGACAGCGGTGAGTGATATAATTTTCCTAGGGAGGTCGAGGATGGATCCCCTCTTGTGATAACGAGTGGTATCGTTCTTCTTGTCCCGTACTTGACAACCGCGCTTGTCGCCCACGCCACGATCGAGCCCAGGCCCCCTTCCCCCTTCCTGGCAACGAGGTCGCACGAGTGTGCGACCGAGGCACAGCAATTCATGCCCCTGCGGCAGCAGCAGGCATCTGCATGGGGCCCCGGGAACCACCTGCGCCTCGAAGCTTTGCACCACATCCCAGGCCCCCTACCCCTATCTTGGCAACGAGGCTGCACCTGCGTGCGGCTGAGAGGCCGCGCGGATGCGCGACCGAGACGCAGCAGCAATTCATGCCCCTGCGGCAGCGGCAGGCACCTGCATGGGGCCCCGGGAGCCACCTTCGCCTTCTCGCCGGACCACCACATCCCTGTCCGGGACGGGAGGGGGGTGCTCATGAGTCGGGAATGCCATGAGAGGGGGGCATGATCCCGGTTGTCAGGCGCGTTGCGATCGTGGGATCCCCTTGGAATAGAATATGCTGGCCCCCTTGGGCGGTCGAGCGCCCATGAGCATTTATATGGATTGATTGTTCTCTAGCAATCTATATATATATTGATTGCTTATGGACTAGCCATGGAGCCGGAGGAACTGGAGCGACGTAACCCTTGGTGGCGCCGCGTCGAGGCCATCGAAGAGGACTTCCACGTGGTCGAGTACGAGGCCCACGAGCCCAAGTGGGACCCGATGGTGAGGCACTCCCTCCGGTTCGACGTCGATAGGGTGTTCACCCTGAGGGGTCCCCGGCAGGTGGGCAAGACCACGCTGCTCAAGCTCCTGCTCCGGGAGGCCCTGGCCTCCGGTGCGCATCCCAGGTCCGTCCTCTACCTCTCCTGCGACCTGTTCCACGATCCTGGCCAGATCGTTGCGGCCGTGGACACCTACATGGGCTCCTCGAGGGGTGTTCCCGAGGGGGAGCGTCGGTTGATACTTCTGGACGAGGTGACGTCCGTCCGGGACTGGGACCGGGGCGTCAAGTCCCTGGTGGACATGGGGACAATGGTGGGATCCACGGTGGTCCTCACGGGCTCCCACGCCATGGACCTCCGCAGGAGCTCGGGTCGCCTCGCGGGCAGGAGGGGCGAGGGTGAGATCCCCGTGAACGTCACCATGAGACCCCTTAGGTTCTCGGAGTACGTCGCCACCGTCTCCCCCCCTCTGCTCTCCGAGCTCGAGGATGTCCTCCAGGAGGAGGGGACAACTCGCCGGGAGGTCCTTATGGCATTGCTCGAGGGCGAGGTCCCGGATGCCCTAGGAGGGTCCGTGCACGCCCTCCGGGCCGACCTGAGGCGCGTGCTTGACGAGTACATGGTCACGGGCGGCATGATGAGGGCGGTGAGGCAGCTGCGTGAGGGCGGCTCCATCGCGCCGGGGACTTACGAGCTCTACGTCCAGGGTCTGCTCGGGGACCTGGCCAGGTGGGGAATGTCCGAGGGACCCGCGAGGCAGGTGATCGCGGCCGTCGCGGAGAGGTTGACCTCCTCCTTCAGCCTCAATTCCATTGCCAAGGTGACGGAGCTGGGATCCCACAGCACCGTGGGCAGGTACCTGGACGCCTTTGAGGAGGCCTTCGTGCTGGCCAACCTGTTCCAGCTGGAGCTCCACAAAGGGAGGGCGAAGTACAAGGCCGAGAGGAAGGTCCACTTCGTTGATCCCTTCATGGCCCACGCCTTCTCCGCCTGGGTCCTCGGCGAGGCGGACCCGTTCTCGCTGTCGAGGACCAGGTTGTCGTCGAGGGAATGGAAAGCGGGGCTGGTCGAGGGCGTGGTGGCCTCCCACATGGCCCGGGTGATGGAGGACCTGGCCGCAAGCGACCTCCACAACCCCAGGGAAGCGTTGTTCTTCTGGAAGAAGAAGGGCTCTGGCAGGGAGGTGGACCTGGTGGCCAGGCTCCCCTCGGGGTTCCGGCCCGTGGAGGTCAAGTACCAGACCCAGGTGACGTCGGGAGACATGGTGCCGCTCAAGTCCTTCAAAGGAGGCTTGGTCGTCTCCCGAGAGACCCTCGAGGCGAGGGGAGGGAGGGCCATCGTACCTCTCGAGGTGTTCCTGGTCCTGGTCTAAAGGACCGTTCGCGGCCCGACAATGGGGGGTCGCACCCCCACACGTTAAAGATACTTGATGTTCCTTAAAGATAAGTTAAAGATCCAATCGGCACCATTATTTTCCATTTGTTCTGGATATCATCGAGTATATTATTCATCGATGTTCAGGGGAGAGTGGATGTGTATTTATCTCACCTTATCATCGTACCCCCGGTCGACCTTGACGAGCACCCCACAACCGGTGCTGTCAGGCACGCACGATCGATCCGAGGCCCCCTTCCCCTATCCTGGCAACGAGGCCGCGCGCATGTGCGGCTGAGGCGCAGCAGCAACTCATGCCCCGACGGCAGCAGAGCGCCGACGGAGTAGCCTCTCGTCACGCACCCAGCAAGATCGCTTGCGCACTACTGATCAACAAGTTCGACGACCAGCCGTTTCTTTCCCTCGGGGTGGATCCTTATGTCGTCCCCCTTCTCGAGATCGAGGAACTCGGCGATCTCTCGCGG
>JAUVEQ010000198.1 GCA_030594725.1 Methanobacteriota archaeon | reverse complement strand
ACGGACTTCTCATCGAACAGTCCCTCGAAGGGACCCAGCATGTAGAAGAACAGGATGACTGCGGGTATCGCGCCTATCATCATGGCTATGAAGACACCAGGTTCCACGCATCCCCCGAGGATGGGGATTGATATAAAGGTTGCTGATTTCCCCTGAACGGATGCCTGGCGGACATTCGCTCACCCCGGTGCAATATTAATATATCACGGAGTGCAGGAATATTATCAGAGATGACAGAAGAAAACCCCCTGAAGCCTCTAAAAACGAGGATGGCCCACCTATTGTTACCAGATATGAATCCATCTCTGGTAGCAAACCCCCCCGGGAATGGATTCATACATGGTGTGAAAAACCGATTTATATATTCACAAGTTATACCTAACCTCTCGCATCCCAGGGGGATGGGATACACCCATTAGGGAGGGCAACCGGATGACGGATACCGACCAGGATGCTTACTCGCTCGAGAAGGGCCAAGAACGTGCCGATGACAAGAGCGTTGAGCGGACGATCGAGGTCGAGGTAGATAAGGAAGACAAGGACCAGTTGCCGCCCGAGGTGAAACCAGCTCAGGGGGAGTCCCAAGAGTCGGTTCTCGATCTCTCGGACAACGCCCGCCATGTACTTGCACGCAGGTACCTCAAACGGGACAACGATGGCAACGTCGTTGAGGAGCCGGAGGAGATGTTCCGCAGGGTGGCGAACAACATCGCCCAAGCGGACCTCAAGTACGATCCCGATGCCGACGTACTGGCGTTGGAGCAGGAGTTCTACGATCTCATGACGTCGATGGAGTTCCTGCCCAACTCCCCCACACTCATGAACGCTGGAAGGGAACTGCAGCAGCTCAGCGCCTGCTTCGTCCTTCCGATAGACGACTCGATGGACTCGATATTCGAGGCCGTCAAGAACACCGCCCTCATCCACAAGACCGGGGGCGGTACAGGCTTCTCCTTCTCGAACATACGTCCCCGGGACGACGTGGTCCTGTCCACCAAGGGCGTAAGCTCTGGACCCATCTCCTTCATGACGGTGTTCAACGTCGCCACGGAGACCATCAAGCAGGGTGGGACCCGGCGCGGGGCGAACATGGCCATCCTCCGGATCGACCACCCCAACATCCTGGACTTCATCTCGTGCAAGGAGGACAACGACAAGCTGACCAACTTCAACATCTCGGTGGGCATCACCGAGAAGTTCATGCAGGCGGTGGAGTACGACCAGGAGTACGAGCTGATCAATCCACGCACCAAGAAGGTGCAGAAGAAGCTGCGGGCCAAGGAGGTGTTCGGTCAGATAGTCGAGCACGCGTGGCTGAACGGCGAGCCAGGCATCGTGTTCCTGGACCGCCTTAACAAGGATAACCCAACTCCTCACGTGGGTGAGATAGAATCCACCAACCCCTGTGGTGAGCAACCCCTGCTGCCCTACGAGAGCTGCAACCTTGGCTCGATCAACCTGGCCCTCATGGTCAAGCCCAAGGAGGGAGGCTTCGAGCTCGACTGGGAGAGGCTTGCCAGGGTGGTGGGGTCCTCGGTCCACTTCCTCGACAACGTCATCGACGTGAACGAGTACCCCCTGCCCGAGATAGAGAAGATGACCAAGGGCAACCGGAAGATCGGCCTCGGCGTCATGGGTTTCGCCGACATGCTGGCACAGCTTCGCATACCCTACGATTCCGAGCGGGGCGTGGACATCGCCGAGAAGGTGATGCACTTCATCCAGGACCAGGGTCGCAAGTTCTCAGTGGATCTGGCAGACCTCAGGGGCGTGTTCCCCAATTTCCGCGGCTCGGTGTACGATGTATACGACGGCCCCAGGCTGCGGAACGCCACCATAACCACCATCGCCCCCACGGGTTCCATCTCGATCATATCCGACTCATCACCCGGCGTCGAGCCCTACTTCGCCCTTGCCTTCACGAGGAACATCCTGGACAACGAGAAGCTGGTGAGCGCCAACGCGTACTTCGAGGACATGGCCCGGGAGGAGGGCTTCTATTCGGAGGAACTGATGCAGCAGGTCGCCGTGTCAGGCAGTGTGAAGGACAACGAGGAGGTGCCGACCTGGGTGCAGCGCATCTTCGTCACCGCCCACGACACCACCCCCGAATGGCACGTCAAGATGCAGGCCGCCTTCCAGAAGTTCACCGACAACGCCGTGAGCAAGACGGTGAACTTCCCCAACAAGGCCACGAAGGATGACGTGGAGCGGGTGTACATGCTCGCCTACCACTCCGGCTGCAAGGGCCTGACCATCTACCGGGACGGGTCCCGGGACGCCCAGGTGATATCCACCGGCAAGACCCCGGAGCTCAAGGCCGAGGTGGGGACGGTCCAGCCCGAGCTGGACTTCCGCCAGAGGTCGCCCAGGAAGCGCCCCGTGGTCACCATGGGCTCGACCGAGCGCATGCGCACCGGTTGCGGCTATCTCTACGTGACCATCAACGAGGACGAGGAGGGCCTGTGCGAGCTGTTCACCCAGATGGGCAAGGGCGGCGGTTGCGCCGCATCAAACAGCGAGGCCGTGGCCCGGTTGTGCTCCCTGGCATTCAGATCGGGAGTGGACTCCCACAGCATCATGAAGCAATTGAAGGGCATACGCTGCCCCTCACCGGCCATGGACACCGGAGGGGTGGTCCGCAGCTGCTCCGACGCCATCGCCAAGTCCATGGAGCGCTACATCGAGCGCAGGGAGGAGAGGTTGCGACGGGAGGCGGAGGAGGCCGCCCTCGAGGCGGAGGTCGACCGGGGGATGGCCGAGCTGGTGGACAAGCTGTCCCATCCGACCCAGCAGGCCACCGTGACAACGGTGACCACCACGATCGAGACCCCCCGGGACACCGACGGCAACTGCCCCGAGTGCCCCGACTGCGGCTCGATGGTCGAGTACGTCGAGGGCTGCATCGTCTGCCGCAGCTGCGGTTACAGCAAGTGCGGCTGAACCATCCCCACCGGTAATACATCACCAATCCAATCCGCCTAGCCAGTACGGCGGAGTGTGGCCTCGGTGTCCTTCAGCTTGTCGCTGCTTGTCCCAACGTGTGATAAGATGTCTCGTGGCGCCGGGATCATGCCGCGACCCACCCTGGGAATACTTTCACCGACCCCCCCGGTCGGACCCTTAATAGCAAGAGGGGCATGATAACGCAGGTCTGCAAGATGGAATCATCAAGAGGAGGCACCATCCAGTGCCCCGATTGCGGGGGTCCTCTCAGTCCGATCGAGGGTTGTGCCTTCTGTCCCCTGTGCGGCCACAGCAACTGCAACTAGTAGAGGCCCATCCCGCCGTTGACGTGGAGGACCTGCCCCGTGACGTAGGCCGCGTCGGGTGAGGCGAGGTACGCGACCACCGACGCGATCTCCTCGGGCTCCCCTATGCGTCCCAGGGGAACCTCCCGCATGGCCTCCACCATCTCCTCCTCCGTGGCGTCCGCGGTCATGTCCGTCCTTATCCAGCCCGGGGCCACCGCGTTCACCGTCACACCCCTGGGCGAGAGCTCCAGGGCCAGGGACTTGGTGAGCCCGTGGAGGCCCGCCTTGGATGCGGCGTAGTGGGCCTCGTGGTCGGTGCCCGACATGGCGACCACCGAGCTTATGTTCACGATGCGACCCCATCCCCTGTCGGCCATCCGGGGGCCCATGAGCCTCGATGTCAGGTAGGAACCGGTGAGGTTAACGTCGATGACCCTCTGCCAGTCCTCCGGGGCCATCTCCCAGCTCTTGAGGTGCTGGTGGATGCCCGCGTTGTTGACGAGGATGTCCACCTCGCCCAGTGCCCGGGTGGCCTCGGCGGCCATCGCCTCCACCTGCTCGGGCGAGGAAACGTCGGCATGCACCGCGATGGCCCTCCTCTCCAGGGCCTCTACGGCCAGTACGACCTCCCCGGCCGCCTCTGGTGACATGTTGTAGTTGATGGCGACGTCGCACCCCTCCTCTGCCAGGCGAAGGGCGATGGCCCTGCCGATACCACGGGAGGCACCCGTGACCAGGGCGATCCGGCCTTCCAGTCCCCATCGCATTTTCTCACCGGCAGCCGAAGGAGCGGGCCACAAGATAGAGCTTGCCCTGTCATGTTCATCGTGGGGGGGTCGAGAACGCGAGCTGAGATTAAGTCTATGGCTCAGCATGGCTTAAGGTGGTAGGTGCCAGTGGCAATGGCATTGGCCACATGTGGGCCGTCCTTGCTCGGCCTACTCGTCCTCTGGATAGAAGAGCTTCTCGATGGGACGGCGCTCGGGTATGGAGACGTGGATGTTATCGCCGTCGCGCACATTGTCTGCGTACTCGTTGGAGACGTACAGGGAGCAGAAGCAGGCCCCGAACTCCGCCACGTCGTCCATCATGTAGTCGCAGGGGCATATGATGTCCCTGTCCCACTCCTTGTCTCCCACGGTAAGCCTGCAGGGGCAGGCCCGGTAGCCCTCCATCTCATCCTTCTTCAAGAACCCCTCTATGAGGCTCTTGGCGAACTCCTCGTCGGGATTGAGGGTGATGCCCTTCTTCTCGGCGAACCGCTTGAGGATCGGATAGAGCTCGTCAGGCGTCTTCTTCACCATCTAGAAACACCTCCTCGAACTCGTCTGGATGATATCCGATGAGAACTTTGTCATCCCCGATGACGATGGTGGGGAAGGTGAGTCGAGGATTGTGACCGCGCATCTCCTCGATGCACTTCTTCTTCTCCTCACCGTGGAGCAGGTCCACATCGATGACCTCACAATCGATCTCGTGCTCCGAGAGCCACTTCTTGGTGTTCCGGCAATGACCACAGGTGCTGAGGGCGAAGATTTTGATGGACGGGGTCTCCTCTGGCATGAGGTGTCCTCCCTTGAAGGCTTTGGAAGGTCTCATCCCTTCTTTAGCTTTTCCCTTAAGGCGAAGGGCCTAGAGGTTGAGCGGTGCCAGGTCGAGATCGCACATCGGACAATGATCGGACTTGGGCGGATGGCCGATGTCGTATCCGCACTCGGGGCATTCCCCGGGGTCGAAGTCCCTCCAGTTGGATATCTGGGCCTTCGGTGCCTGAACGGACATGACCATGCAGGCCGAGTCCGACTCGTTGAGGATGCCATGCCAGGTGTTGGGGGGGATGTGCATCGCCTGACCACCGCGGAGCACCTTCTCCTCGTCGCCGCAGTGTATGTAGGCATCTCCCACCACCACGTAGATCCAGATCTCGCAACCGGGATGGCTGTGCACACGCAATTCCTGCCCGGGTTCGAAGGTCAGAAGGGAGACGTACATCCCGGGCCTGTCGATGAGGACCTTTCGCCACATTGCCTCGGACCGGAACTCGCTTATCGCGGGAACGTCGAAGAATTCCATATACCTACCTTCCTATACTTCCATCCCTGCTGGAATCACAGCCGGGAGCTTGGGATTGCTCATGGGGGTTATCAATTTTGGGGTCCGAGTCCAACGGGAGCGCAACATCAACATGACACGTCTTCGAACATGGATGGGCCGGGGTGACGAAACTTATTAATAACATGCGCTACAGACCTTCAATACGCCTGCTGCTCATCTCAAGGGTGATGGGTCTGCGGGAAGTGCGACCGGGGGTTATTTGTCAAAAGGCGGACCGCGAGACCACACGAAGTTCTGTCCAATGGTTGGGTCCATTCTAGTTCTTCTTCTCGGTGGTCATGACCCGCTCCTACCTCCGTCTCTGAGTCACTTGTCCTCCGGTCGCCATATATCCTCTCCAGAGAGCCATCGACCTCCGGTGGTCCCCT
>JAUVEQ010000085.1 GCA_030594725.1 Methanobacteriota archaeon | reverse complement strand
GCGGACTTGGCGCGGTTGATGCGTGCCTCGGCCTGGAGGCGGCTCATCCCCGGACCCGTTATACCCAGGCCAATGGGCTTGCCGTACTCGACGGACAGGTCGGCGATCTTGCGGCTGGCGTGGGAGATCACGATGTCGTCGTGCTCCGTCTCGCCCTCGATGACGGCGCCGATGCAGACGATCCCGTCCACGTCCTTCCGCTCGCACAGCTTCTTGATGGCCAGGGGCATGTCGAATACGCCAGGCACCTGCACCTCTTTCACTACGTTCGCGCCCAGGAACTTGGCGTGTTGCTTGGCCTGCTCCAGCATGGGCATGGTCACATCGAAGTTGAACTCCGAAACCACAAAGGCGATGTTCATGTCATTATCCTCCTGAATTTGATACTCCATTCCTTTTGATCGTCACTCACCAGTCTCCGTCGAACAGGTCGTCGGGACCTCCATCCTCGTTCCTGCGGGCAAGGAAGGGGTCCTTGTAGGCGTCGAGGGCATCCATGCGTCCCGCGCGATGGCCGTCCGCCATTCCTTCCATCGTTTTATCTTCCTCAGTAGGACCCATCTGCCAACCCCCTCAATATCCTCCGGCGTGACCGCCGCCCGCAGGACCCGCGTCGGCGAAGCCCTGGCGCTGTCCGGTGCCGGCCGCCTTGGTCAATCGTTCCGGGCGGAACAGCAGGTCGTAGGTGTTGATCGCGTGCTCCCTGGTCCTCCGCTCCGTGAGCAGGGCCAGTTCCTTGTCCGTCCCTGCCTCGTCCGCGTGGACGAATACCTCGATGACGTGCTTGTTCGTCATGAGCTGCACCTGGATGAGGCCCTGGGAGGCCTCGTGGGCGCACATCTTGTCTATCGCCTCACCGCCCGGCATGCCCAGGGCCATGACGATGTCGCAGCCCCGCTCCTCGAAGAGCCGCTTGCACGCCACCGGCAGGTCCTTGATGCCCGGTACGGTGTACCGTTCGATGATGAAGCCCGTGCCCGTCGCCTTGAGCTCGTCGATGGCGTGGGTTGCCATGTCCACCCGGGAGAATGTCGTGTCGGCGATGCCGATGCGCTTTGGGATGGTCACTCACCTCCCCAGTCGTCACCCTTGGTCTCCACGTCCACCATGTCCGGGGGACCGTCCTCGATGCGTTCCATCTCCTTGGTGAAGGCCCACATGGAGACGATCTTCTGGATGATCTTCCGGGTCCCGTCAAGGTCGTGATAGTAGTAGTCCAGGCGCACGACCTTGGTGGAGATCCCCCGGGTCTTGAGCTCTTGGTTGATCACCCGCTCACTGTGCTCCTGGTCGTGACCCAGCGCGATGATGTCCGGCTTCAGCTTCTGGACCGTGACGTAGGGGTCCTCGCCATCGGAACCGATGACCGCCCGGCCCACGCACCTGAGGGCCGCGACCATCTCCCGGCGCATCTCCTGGGGCGTTATGGGTTCGTGCTTGCGCGCCCTCACAGTCTTGTCGGAGGCGATCACCACAACGAGCTCGTCGCCCAGTTCCCTGGCCTTCTCCAGATAATGGACGTGCCCCAGATGAAGAAGGTCGAACACGCCCTGTGCCATCACCCTGACCATTCCGACCACCTCTCGATGATCTGCTTCCCATCGAGGAAGGGCGCTCCCTTCTCCTCGGCGTAGGCCATGGCGTCCTCCCGCGACAGCGAGCCCCCGTCGTCGGCCATCATCTCGCAGCCCACCGCGATCGGGGTCAGGCCCGCCATCGTCAGCAATGCCACGGACAGCTCGGTGTGACCGAACCGGGTCCTCAGCGGACGCTCCGAGGCCACGCATATGGGCACGTGGCCAGGCGCCCGGAAGGCCCGACCATAGAGGCCCAGGGCCTCCTCCGTCGACATGGGGGCAGCCACATCTGCCAGCTTTCCGAACTCGGCGATGGTGAGGGCCCGGTCGTTGTCGGTGATTCCGGTGAAGGTGTCCCTGTGATTGATGGTGACGGAGAAGGACGACTTCGTGTCATAGGGGATGTCGTCGGGCACGAAGGCCTGGAGCACCTCGTACCTGGCCGCCGCCTCCATGAGGATGTCGGCCATGAAGGGCAGGCCGATCTTGCTGGCGACCCCGTTCCCGACCATCAGGAAGATGAGGCCTCCACCGTCGCAGCGCATCTGGCGAACATGAGCGCCCGTCGTGATCTGTGCTGGAAGGAAGAAGTCGGTCTCCTCCTCCCTACCATCGGCGTCGTACACGAAGACGAACCTCCCCTCTCGGAAGGCCTGCATCGCCATATCCACCGGGTCTTCAGTCATGGTTCGCCCACTCCGGGTTTCTTCCGAACGGTATTTTTCACCTTAAAGGTTTGGTATCTACTTGTTTTTGGGTTGATTCTTGGACCATCCGAGGAACCCGGCTCAGCCGCATCGGACCTCGAACCCTCGGGTCCCCAGGCCCTTCCCTCCCGCAAAGATTAAGTACGCCATGTCCATTCCCAAATCCCTTGCGCCGTTGTAGCTTAGCTGGTAGAGCACTCGGCTGTTAACCGAGCGGTCATCGGTTCGAATCCGATCAACGGCGCCTCATCCCTGTCCCACCCCGAGCCGTGGCCGTAAAGGTTTATATCCCGTAAGGGGTGTTCGGCTAACTGCACGGGCCCGTAGCTTAGTCTGGCTGGAGCATCCGGCTCATAACCGGACGGTCGTCGGTTCGAATCCGGCCGGGCCCACCATGCACCTCATTCTCCGGCTTCCTCGTCCCCTTCCAACTTCCGGTTGGTCCTTGCCTTCCCGAGGATCTGGCCCACTCCGTGGTACACGCTGGTCCCGGGAGAGAAGATGATCGGGCGCAGCCTCTCGATGTCCACGTTATCGTTCTCGTCGAGGACCTCCTCATCGACCAGGACGTTCATGATCTCGCCCACGTACTGGGTGTGGAGGCCCAGCTCGTGGGTCTGGAACAGCTTGCACTCGAGGGTCACGGGGAACTCCTCGACATAGGGGGCGTCGACGTGCTCCGACCTCTTGGGGGTCAGACCGGTCGTCTTGAACTTCAGGGTGTTGCGACCCGACACCATCCCCACGTGGTCGGCCTCCCTCCACTGGTCCTCGGATGGGATGCCCATGGTGAAGGCCTTTCTCATCGCGATGTTGCCGTGGGAGTACGTTGCCTCCCTCAAGGACACGGTGACCATCGCCGGACTGGAGCAGGCCACTCCAGCCCACGCCGCGGTCATCATGTTCGGTCTGCCCTCCGGGTCATAGGTGCAGACGACGACGGTCGGGGTGGGATACAGTATCGACTGGGGACCGAGCGATCTCTTCATATCTGGACCCCCCTCACAGGCTGTCACGCACCATCCGACGGATGCGCTTCAGGTTGACGATGGCATCGGCGATCGCCTCGTCCAGTTCGAAGATGTACTTCTCGGCCTCCGGGGAGCAGATGGCTCCCTCGGGGGTCGGTTTGATCAGCCCCTCCTTCTCCAACATCCGGAGGGAGTACCTGATCTTGTGCTGGGGTATCTTAAGATGCTCCGAAAGGCGGATTATCCCCATGGGTTCGTTCTCACGAAGGGTCCTGAGCATCCTGATGTGCCGCTCCAGCAGCTCGAGCTCGTCGTCGATGCTGCCCATCAAGGTGATCTTGGCCATAACACGCACCACCTGGGATGGGAATCGCATCGAGGCTAGATAAAGTATCCGCTCCGTGCTAGCATGCACCATGCTACGGCGTGTTGGACCGGCCCACGCCCGTGGCCGGCATCATTGGTACCTGTCGTCGCACAGGTCGGCGTAGTCGCAGAACCTGCAGGTGTTGTAATCGGGCGTTGCCGGGAACTCCATGGCCTCCACGGACCGGATGATCCCCCTGGCCCGGTCCAGGACGGCCTCCCTCTCCTCGGGGGAGATCTCGACCATCATCTCCTCGTCGAGGCGGAGGTACCAGTGGCCGACCTGCCGCACGGGTTTCTCGAAGGCGCTCTCGGCCCCTCCCAGTACAGCACCATCTGGAAGTCCGCTCTCAGCTTGGGACGTGATTCCTTCCTCCTGCTGGTCTTGTAGTCCGTGACCTCCAGGTGGTCACCGTGGTCGTCGACACGGTCGATCTTGCCACTGACCCTGCGGCCCTCCAGTTCCAGGTCGATCCACTGTTCGATGCCGACGATCCGTGCGGTCTTTCCACCCTGACGGACCAGGAAGTCCCGGATCATCTTCTCGGCACTCTCCCTGTCCTGGCGCTCCATCTCCTCGGAGTCCCACACGGAGGACCTCCAGGCATCCTCGAGGAGTTCCAGCGCCTCTTCCTCGCCCACGTCATCCCCGTCGACCATACGCTTTGTGATCCTCTCGATGACGTCATGGACCACGGTGCCCAGCTCGAAGTACGTCTGGTCCATCTGGGGTATTCCCAGGACGTAGTTGAACCGGTACTTGGCAGGGCACTTCTCGTAAGCGCTCAACCTGGAGGGGGAGAAGTGGGCCGTTGCGGCGTGAAGCGCATCCGGCTCCTCGTAGCGTTCACGAAGCCGGGTCAGGTATCCCTCCAGGTCCATGTTCTGGGGGACCACGAGGGGCTCGGACCCCGTGCCTTCCACCGCTGCCAGGGCCGCGATGGCCTCCACCGCGTGCTGGTAGTCCCCGTTGGCCACGTCCCCGATCACCAGGTCCATCAATAGCTCCGTGACGGTCTCTGCCCGTTCCTCCGGTTCATCGACGACCTCGAGGGCGTCCTCCGTCCTCTGATGGCCCGGACCCTCGAGGATCTCAGAGAGGAACATCGACGTGGGCGTGACCCGCTTGTTGTTCCCGAAACGCAGGCAGTCGCTGAGGAAGACGCGCTCCTTGCCACGGGTGATGCCCACGTACAGGAGCCTCCTCTCCTCCTGGTAGTGCACCTCCTCTTCGGAGAACTCCGACGGTATGCCATCCCATAGGGCGCGGGGGATGGGTATCTTGGGTGGCCGGTACCTGCTGGGCACCCGGTCCTTGTTCAGGCTGGGAATGAACACGACGGGGAACTCCCTTCCCTTCGCCCCGTGGATGGTCATGAGGTGGACCCTTCCCCCACCGGGTTCGGACCCTTCGTCCCTGAGTCTGATCTCCCGGAGCGCCTCCAGGTATCGGACCAGGTCTCCGAGGGAGGCCTCCGGGTAGATGTCGGTGAACTCGGAGGTCAGCTGGAGAAGACGGTTGAGGTGCCTGATGCCATCGGTATCGCCCTTGGCTATCTCCACCCTGAAAAGGTCCCTGCCGAAAAGGACCGCCCTCACCGTCGCCACCAGGTCCCCCTCCCCGGCCACGCGGAAGAGGTGGTCCATCCCGTCGTGGAACCGCCGCAGTCGACCGACGTCGCCCTCATAACCCTCCAGGTCACCGAGGGCCTCCCAGAGGGACACGCCCTTGTCCTTGGCGTGCCTGGCCAGGCGGGGGATGTCGCCGGGAGGGATGCCGTGGCCGGGACGCAGCATTATGTGTCCGAGGTCCGGCTGGTTGGTGTTGGGGTCGTGGAGCACCCTGAGGTAGGCCACCGCCACCCTGACCACGCGGTGACGGAAGTAGTCCCGGGACCCTATGATCTCGTAGGGCACCCGCGCCCTATCGAGGGCCTCGGGTACCTCCTTGGCGTGGTACCGGGTCCGCACTAGGATGGCCATGTCGTCAAGGGCCTTCCCTTCCGAGCGGAGCTGGTGGATCTGCCGGACCATGCCCCTGGCCTGGTCCGCATCCGTGGCGTACTGGGTGATGCGGACGGGTTCGCCCTCGTCCTTCTGGGTCCCGATCTCCTTTTCCTGGCGCTCGGGATTGTTCCCGATGAGGGTTGATGCGACCTTCTGGATGTTGCCGGTGCAACGGAAGTTCCGTTCGAGGACGATGTTCCTTATGGCCATCCCCCTCTGGTCGTAGAACCTGGAGAACTCGTGAACGTTGGTCAGGTACGCGCCGCGGAACCGGTATATGGACTGGTCGTCGTCCCCAACCACCGTCACGTTCCCGTCCCTGGCAAGGGCCAGGACGATCTGGAGCTGGGTGTAGTCCGTGTCCTGGAACTCGTCCACGATGATATACCGGTAACGGCGACGGAGCCGTTCAAGGATGGCCGGCCTCTCGGTGAGGAGTTTGAGTGCCAGGTGCTGCATGTCGCCGAAGTCGATCAGGCTCCTCCTGGTCTTCCAGTCCTCGTAGAGGCGGTAGGCGCTGGCCACGTCCCTCATCGTCGCGGCCTCTTCGTCCCCGGTCTCCCCGGCCTCCTCCTGGTCCCGGAGGTATGCATCGAGCCTCTCGAGGGGCACGTTCTCCTGCTTGAGCCGCATGATGGTCCCGTGAAGGTCCCTGGCGAGGTCGATGGGCCTCACCGGGACCTTGAGGCTCTCAAGGCCGGCCTTGTCCAGGTTCTCCAGCAGGAAGATTATCTGGTGCTCGTCGGTGATCACCCCGCTGCTCATGTTGATGCCGATATCGAGGGAGTGGTCCCGGATGAGCTCGTTGCAGAAGGAATGGAAGGTGGACACCCTGACCCTCGTCCTCCCTGGAAGGAGCTGGCCCACCCGGTCCTGCATCTCCTCGGCCGCGCTCTCGGAGAAGGTCAACGCCAGCACCTCGTCGGGTCGGTATCCCCTCTCGGCGATGAGGTGGGCCATCTTGTGGACTACGACCCTGGTCTTGCCGGTGCCAGGTCCCGCGAAGACCAGGAGGGGCCCATCGACGTGATCGACGGCCTCCCTCTGGTCCGGGTTGAGGGCCGCATAGGGGTATGACATCCTTCTTCCTCCTTCCTTCTCCTTCCTTCTCCTTCCCTTCATGTCGTATCGAACGCTGTCGGCAGGGCGGGAAAGGACGTGGGACGCCTAAAGGGTATTGCCCTCGCAGGGTACCGTCCCGGTCCTCAACTCCCGTCCACCTCCGTGGGTCTCAGCTCACCATCCCATTGGTGAGTATCACCATGAACTTGTGATGGTTGCGGGACCCCCTGGCCTTCTGGGGCTTGACCTCGATGCGACTGGCCTGAAGGTCCCGGTCCAGGATCTTGAGGTTGCCGTCTATCTCCCGGCCCTCGAAGCTGACATCGGTCCCGGGGATCAGGACGCCATCGGTGATGTGGATGGACTGGTCGCCCTTCCTCCCCTGGACACGGGGACGCTTCCGGCACAGGACGCACACCCTGCCGAACCGGAGGCTTGCCACCTGGGGCAGTCGTCCACTGATCCCCTTGCTCTTCATCCGCCTTCCATCGTTGTTGTGTTTCATCCCGACCACGAGACTCACATGTATACCGATAGTAATAAATGATATAACGTTACTAATGTTATAATGGTGATAGAATGAGAATGAAGGTGGGACTTCGGGTTGCAGCGGCCTGCGTAACCTTCGAGACGGTCAAGGTGACCAGCCCCATCGCCTACATGGGGAAGGTGGACAGGGTGTACCTCCTCCACTACATCCAGAGCGACGCGATGGGAGTGGAGAACATATACGGTTCGTTCTACCAGGAGGTCGTCCGCCAGCTGCGGGAGGAGCAGGGCATATCGGACATCCGGCCGATCTGGGTCAAGGTGTACCGGTTCCCCGACGTCCTCCAGAAGATGGTGGAGATACTGTCGACGGAGAGGGACGAGGGGAACACGGTCTACGTCAACATCTCCGCCGGCCCCAACGAGTACGCCGCGGCGGCCGCAATCGCCTCGATGATGGTGGAGAACGCAAGGCCGTTCACGGTCGGAACGGAGGTCTACCAGGTGCCCGAGGAGGACCTGACCATCTACTTCGAGGGCAACGCTCCGGTGGGCATGTCCAAGAAGGTGTTCGACCCCCGCGACCTACCCTGCTTCCATATCGATATGCCGGAGCAGGACGTCGTGCGCGGCCTCAGGGTCCTCGGGACCAGGTTGGAGAAGGGGCATCGGACCAGCTACGCTGCGATGATCGGAGCCCTCAAGGACGAGGGTTGCTGGGAGCGCCCTCCCGAGGAGGACGCGAGGGGGGTGACCCAGGCCGAGAAGATGTACTACTCGAGGCACTTCATCCGCGAATGGACGGAGAATGATTGGGTCGTGAGGGATCGCAGGGGTCGCCTGGAGCTCACCGACGACGGCAGAACGGTGACCAAGGTGTTCTACGTATAGTTATAGTCCCGCGTCCCGCCTACGGCCCATCCTCGGGACGGTCTCCCTTGATCTGTTGGGCCAGGATGTCCTCCAGCTTGCCCCTGTCGTCGTCGGACATGGCCTCCAGGGCCCGGGTCGAGGCCTCCACGAAGAACCGGGTGAAGAATCCCTGGAGGGATGGCATGAGGATACCGCACTCCCGCCTGGCGTCCAGCTCTTCCCTTGCGGCCTCCCGGTGCGCCTTGAGATTGTCGGCGGTCATGGTCCCCTGTCCGATGCCCTGACACTCCCTGTCCTTGACGAAGTAGGTGGACCCGTTGTAGGCCAGGGGGAAGGAACGGCAGTAGAGGGGCATGGAGTGGTAGATGTTGCACAGCTTGTTCTCCGGGTCGTACATGGGGCAACCCACGTGCTCGGTGTCCCCAGCCTCGAAGGCCTTCACCCCCTCGTCCGAGGCTATGACGATGTCCAGATATGGCCTTCCGACGGCCATCAACCTGAGGTGTGGATACAGGGCGGCCAGGGACTGGTCCTCGGTCCATACCCTGAGGTCGGCCAGGGTGATCTCCACGAAGTTCCGATCAGCGCAGGAGTGACCGCATCTCACGCACTCGTAGATGAACCTGGGAGGGGCCTGGCTGTCCAGCTCCTCGGTCTCCGCCGTGGTGTCGTCATCGGTATCGGGCATGTCATCACCTCGATGTCTCTGGGGGTAGAACGGGAGGTGGGTAATCAGTCTTCCGCTAGGTCACGACCGGCGGTACTTCGTCTTGGACATGAGGGACTTCATCGGAGACCCGAGCTCCTCACGCTCACCTGGTCTCGCCGTGGGCCGGGTACCGGGAGCGGGCGCCTTGCCCAGGGCCATGGCCAGGATGGAATCGATGTCCTTCTCGGCATCCAGGGGACGGTCCGCCTCCTCCTCTACCACCTCCCCGAACTCCGCTACCTCCTCCTCCTCGAAGGTCTCGAACTCCGCGACGGCGACGGGGGCCGGTGCCGGGGCTGGTGCTGGGGCTGGTGCCGGGACTGCTACCGGGACCGGTGCCGGTGCTGGGGAGGGTAAGGGTTGTGGGGCAACGGTCGGTGCCCGGGGCGGTGGAGCGACCGGGGCGGCCTGAACTGGCGCGAACTCTGCGGCTGGAGCGGGTTCCGGGAAGGTCTCGAACTC
>JAUVEQ010000303.1 GCA_030594725.1 Methanobacteriota archaeon | reverse complement strand
GACTACGCCATCGATGAGGGCGTCATCATCGTCGCCTCGGCTGGCAACGCCGGAGACGCGGGCATGGGCTGGCCTGGCGCATACCCCGACGTGATATCGACCGGGGCCGTGGGCTGGACCGAGAAGTGGCTGTCCGGTCCTCCTGGCACCTATTGGTGGTTGGGAGCTGACGTGCCCGAGAAGCTGAACACGAAGGACTACTGGGGAAACAACTGGCAGCTCTATCTCGAGAGCTTCAGCTCGCGGCCGAACTCGGACCTGGGGCAGAAGTCGACCCACCTGGATGTGGTGGACCCGGGCGCGGTAATCGTTGGGCCTTACAAGGTCGAGACGTACTGGTCGGGCGCCAATTGGGTGCACAACACCTGGGGATACTACTACCTGTGGGGCACGAGCATGGCGGCACCCCACGTGTCGGGCATCGCGTCTCTGGTCCTGGAGGACTACTCGAGCCTTGACCAGGGGGAGATGGAAAAGGTCCTCAAGGTGGGTGCCCGTGGGAACCCCATGCCGGCTGACGGGTCCTGGGTGATCGAACCGTGGGGCGGTTGGCACATGGTCTTCTATGACTGGGAAGGCACCGACTGGGGCTCCGGGTTCCTGCAGGCGGACAACGCCCTCAAGGCGGCGAAATCACTGGACTAGGAAGATCATCTGATAGAAGAGCCGATATTCCCAAGGCTCTCCAGCGAAGGCTATGTAATCATTACAGGACGACGTGCAGGATGAAGCGGTGTGGATGGGCGGAAGGGTGGCCGGGCCAGTGCTGGGGCCGGGCCCGATCCCCCTACCATCCGGCCGCCGTTATGTTTACCATGTCAATATTTTATGTGGTTAAATATTAATACTGTGAACTATATGCATCGCCCATGAAGGCGAAGGACAAGGACGCCATGACGTTCCTCGGGACGATGCGTCTGCTCATGAGGTACATGGGTCCCCCGCAGACCAAGCTGGGTTCCGAGCTCAACATGACCCCGGTCCATCACAGGACCCTCTTCTACATCAATGAGCACGATAGCTGCAAGATGACCGACATCGCCAACGCGTTCGTGCTCTCACCCGCGGCCGTGACCAGGACGGTGAACAACCTGATCGAGGTCGGCCTCGTGGAACGGTTCCGTGACGAGGCGGACCGTCGGGTGGTCCGGGTAAGGGTGACCGACAAGGGTCGGGAGACCATGTTGCGCGGCCTGGAGGAGATCAGTGCCATGCTGAGAGAGGTGTTCGGGCGGATGGAGGCCGAGGACCTCACGGCCCTGATACGTGGCATGGATGCCCTTAGGAACGCCCTGCGGGAATGCGTCGGGTCGGACCGATAGTCGGCCTTTTTTGATGTTTTCACATGGATCGTTAGAGTAAGTACGCACAGGATTGATCACATGACGAACGACGATTACGCGATCAGGACGGAGAACCTGACGAAGAGGTACGGCCGGGGCATCCTCGCCCTCGACGACGTATCCATCAAGATCGGGCATGGTGAGATAGTGGGATACCTGGGCCCCAACGGGGCCGGGAAGACCACCACCATCAAGATCCTGACAAACCTGCTCAGGCCCACCTCCGGGCATGCCTACATCAACGGCATCGACGCCAACAGGAGGCCGAAGGAGACCCTCTGCCACATCGGGGCCCTCATCGAGGTGCCCGGGGTCTACGATTACCTGAGTCCCCGGGACACCCTCACGTACTTCGGGAAGGTCCACGGGATGAAGTCTCGGGACATCGACGACAGGATAACCGAGGTCCTGAAGCTCGTCAAGCTGGACGACTGGGAGAACAAGAGGATCGGGTCCTTCAGTACCGGGATGCAGAGGCGCTTCGGCATCGCCAAGGCCATCTTCCATACCCCCGACATCCTCATCCTCGACGAGCCCGTCCTCGGTCTGGACCCCAAGGGCATGAGGGATGTCCGGCACATGATCAAGGACTTCCAGAAGGAGGGCATGACGGTCTTCCTCAGCTCCCACCTGCTGGAGGAGGTGAGCCTCACTGCGGACAGCGTGATCTTCCTCGAGAGCGGCAAGGTGGTCGATGAGGATACGGTGGAGAACGTGGTCGCGCGGATCCAGTCGAACCGGATCTCCGTCCAGTTCCTCAGCCCCCTTTCCCCATCGGACCTGGCGAGGGTCCAGGCCATAGAGGCCATCACCGACCTTACACCCAAGAACGGCGGCATCGAGTTCTCCTTCGACGGCTCGCCCGAGACCAGTGCCGAGATACTCGCGGGGATCATGACAACGGGCCTCAAGGTGACGGCGTTCCAGCCCGAGCGCGGGACCCTCGAGGACTTCTACGTGTCCATCATGAACGGCGAGGGGGTGCGGTGATGGGGGCCTTCGTGGAGGACATCGTCAGCGACCTCAAGAACGTCTACCTGATGTTCCGTTTCGAGACCTTGAAACAGGTGAAGCGCAGGAGGATGCTCATGGTGGTCATCGTCGCCCTCCTGCTTCCGCTGATCTTCTACGTCGTCCCACCGGCCTTCGACATCGACTACCCGGACACTGCCCTGTCCTTCGCCTCCCTGAACCTGGGCTTCATCACGCTGCTCATAATCATATCGGGGGCGATATTCGCGGGCGACGCCATCACGTCCGAGTTCGAGAAGAAGACGGGGTTGCTGCTGTTCCCCTCGCCTCAAAGGGGGTCCACCATCTTCGTGGGCAAGTACATGGCGGCCGTGCTGGCCACGTTCCTCGTCGTATCGCTGTACTATCTGATCACGGCGCTGGAGATGGCCCAGATATACGGCGTTGGTTCGGTGACGGAGGCCATGGGTAAATCGTACCTTCTGGCCCTCATCTACTCGGCGGCCGTCGTGAGCATCATATACTTCCTCAGCGCCGTGCTCAAGAGGTCCATCACCGCGTCGATACTGGGCTTCTTCCTGCTGATGATGATAATACCCATCGTTACCAGCGTGATCTCCATGGTGGACGTGGACCCATGGTGGTCGGTCACCCACTCCGCAGGGCTCATCACGGATGTCCTGGGCGTCGGGACAGGTGGTGTGTTCGGGCCCGGTGGCGGACCCGGCGAGGAGGGCTTCGGTACAGGCTTCTCCCCCGACTTCTACGTGGGGACCACCGTCATGGTCGCCTACGCGATAGGCTTCTTCATAGCAGCGATCATCTTCGCGACCAGAAGGAGGATGGAGTGATGCACATGAACCAGAACCATCAAGGTGGAAGAGGAAGGGCTGGAATCCAGTTGGTGCTCGCCATCATCCTCGCGACGGTCCTCTTGGCCGTGCCCGTGGCGCTCGCCGACAACGGTGGGGGCCCGCCTCAATTGGACATATCCGTTACCGAGGTCCGGGTCGATGTCGAGGAATCGATGCAGGACGATGAGGTCAATGTGACCGCCACCGTCCTGAGCAACATGTCGCGCCCCGTCAACGTCACCGTGCTCTTCCTCGTCGACCAGAAGGAGATCGGCAACGTCACCAACATAACCCTTCAGCCAGGAGTGCCAGAGGAGGCCACCACGGTCTGGGTCGCCACCGCGGGGACCCATGTGGTGACGGCCATTGTGTCCTTGAATGGCGTTCCCCTGCAGGAGTCCGCCGCGAGCATCGAGGTCTACGTGGAGGCCAAGCCCGTGGGTGACGTGGCGACCCTGCTCTACGGACTGCTTGCGATCGCCCTCGTGGTGCTGGGGATGGCCATCGTCCCCAGCATCATCTTCCGGTTGACGGGATGGTGACGGGCGGTCCCGTCATCCATCCCGGGACGGAGGGTGTTCCCGGGAGGCTGGAGGCCGGGACGGCGGAGCTCCTGCTGATGTGGGTCCAATGAGTCGAGTGGGAGCGAGGCGACGTCGACCCGCACCCGATGGAGCTACCCTGTCCTGGAGCGGAGCGACCAGGGAGGGGGCGGGGGTCCCGCCCCTCGCCATCGTGCGACCACCCCCGCAGGCCAGTCCATCAACTGACAAAAGCAATATAGTATGTTCATAATAATTACCCCGAGGATTGGTGGTGCTTCGATGAAGCAATGGGGACTTGTCGTAATGATCGCTATCTCACTCCTTGTTATGCCCA
>JAUVEQ010000133.1 GCA_030594725.1 Methanobacteriota archaeon | reverse complement strand
TCTCTGCGTCGGCGCCCACCTTGAAGTAGTAGGTGATGTAGCCCGGCAGGAGGGGGAACGAGCAGGGGCTGAAGAAGGCTGCCAGGCCCGCCAGGAAGGCGAAGGCGATCAGGCCCAGCCGGGCCACGTCGATGGGGTCGGCCTCGCCCTTGAGGGCCTTGTCCACCTCTTTCTCCAGCTCCTCGAGGGAGATGATGCCCGACTTCTTGTAGGTGACGTAGCCATCCCGGTCGATGATCACAATGGTGGGGTTCTCGAAGACCCCGTAGGCCTGCTGGGTGTCGCTGGTCTCGGTGTCCTTGGTGAACCGCCAGTTGTAGCCGTTCTCGGTGGCGTACTGCCGGAGGGCCTCGTCGGTGTCCAGGACGAAGGTGTCCACGGACAGGATCTCGAAGTCCTCTATGTCCTGGTCGTACAGCTTCTTGAGGTCCTTGGCCAGCACCTTGCAGGGCTCGCAGGTGAGGAACATGAAGTCCAACATCAGGACCTGGTCCTCGTCGCTGTAATCGGTGATGTTGAAGGGTACGCCGTCCACGTCCACCAGGGCCACGTTCGGGGCCTTGTCCACAGCCACCACTGATGGTATCAGGAGTGCCATGCCCAGCAGGATGAGGACGAGGCCAGCGAAGGCCTTGGACCAGACGTTCAACGTACCACCCTCTTCATCCCGGAAATGAGGGAACATGTATTTCAAAGGTGCCCTACGAGGCACCCTGGAGCAGTGGCTCTATTATGGTCTGGAGCTCGGAGAAGGTGGTGACCCCGGCTTGCCTGAACACAATGTTCCCATCCTGGTCGATCACGACCATGGTGGGGATGCTGGAGGCGTCGTACTTCTGGCCCAGGCCGTCGGTGTCGCTGCAGAAGGTCCAGTCGGCGTTGAACTCGTCCCGGAAGTCACGGATCTGCTGGATCGTCTCCTTCGGGTCCACGTCAACGGACAGGATCTCGACCTCGGACCTGCCGTAGTACGCCCGGAGCTGGTTGAGCTCCCCCATCTGGGTCCTGCAGGGACCGCACCAGGTGGCGAAGAGGTCCAGCACCAAGACCCTTCCACGATATGCCTCCAGCTCGACGGGCGCCCCGTCGATGCTCGATATGCTGAAGTCGGGGGCCGGGTCCTTGTTCCCCGTCTCTGGCAGGTCGTTTTCGCTCTGGTTCACCACAACGTATGCGACCGCGATAATGATGACGATGATGAAGGCCACTCCGATGACCGTCCTCTGATTGGCGGCCCAGAAGCTGGGGGGTGGCGCGCGTGAGGATCGGCGTCTGCGCCCGGACCCGTTCTTCTTGTTCCTTGAACGCTTTGACATGGGGTCTCCTCGCATGATATATTGGCTGGTCCGTTAAAACGGTTTGCCCCGGATATACGGGGGAGCGACCTCCTCAGAGGAGGTCCTGGATCGCCTCCTTGAGGTCGGCCTTGGAGGTCGTGCCGACGTGGTAGTACCGGATCACACCATCCTGGTCGATGACCACCGTGGTGGGGATCGCGTCCACCTCGTAATCCTGGCCCACCTTGCCGCCCCCGTAAGCGACGGGCCAGGTGATCCCGTTGTCGTCCCTGTACTTGGTGACCTTCTCCTGGGACTCCCGGTCGTCGTTGTCGATGAGCAGGAAGGCCACCTGGTCGTGGGGCACCTCGTCACGGATGTCCTTCATGGTGTCCAGCTGTGTGTAGCAGGGACCGCACCAGGTGGCGAAGAAGTCGATCACCAGCACCCGTCCCCGATAGTCAGTCAGGTTGTGGGGGTCATCGTCAACGTCCAGTACGGTGAAGTCAGGGGCCTCGTCCCCCTCGTCGATGGGGCTGAGGCCCCCGAGGCACAGGCTGAGGAGCATCGTGAACGATACGAGGGACACCACCAAGACCTTGGCGCTCGCGGAACGGGACGACATCTACCCCGATTCAGCTCGATGGCGTACATCTACCTTTCGCCTTAAGCCGGCACGGGCCAGCTGCCCCCCTCGTTCAACAAGCCAGCTACCCCCCTGGGTCAATAAGGTTCATATAGGCCTCAACCGGTATTGTACATGATACCGTGGAAGAGGTCGCCGACTCCGGGTTATTCGGCCGCTGGGACATGTTGCCAGCGCGCTACAGGTACATGACCCTAGCCGTCATACTGTTCGTAGGTGGCCTGGTCGTGGGAGCCTCCGACGGCCGTTGGGCCACCCCCGCTTGGGCCCTGGCGACCCTGGGCGGGGCGTTCATATGCATCTATGCCTTCCCCTCGGTCTGGCGATACCTGGTCTACCTGGGCCTGATCTACCTGTTCCTGGCCCTGGGTACCGTTCCCGTTGTGATGTACGTCGACGCCGCCCCCTTCTTCATCGGCTGGGCCTTCGTCTTCCACGCCTTCGCCCTCCTGGTGGCCTTCAACCTGGTCAAGGATGTGCACATGCATCGCAAGGCGTACCACATAGCTGCGATCAAGGATGGCAAGGAGGCGCCCTACATCCCCATCGGTCTATGGCTCCTCGCCCTGGCCGGGTTCATGATCATGATCGACATATCCATGATCGGCTTCGGACTGTGGGCCCTGGACGAGGCCACCCTGACGGTCTACACGATATCCGAGCTCATCCTCATCGGGCTGCTGATGTACCTGCTGGAGATCCCCGAGCGGGCCTACGGGGGGAAGGGGTCCGACTTCGTGCCCCGGGTCTCTCTCGCCGAGATCACCAGCGAGACCAAGAAGGTGGCCAAGAGGTTGGTCAAGCGGACCAAGCCTGCGAAGAAGACCACCAAGAAGGCCGCCATCGCCGCCGCCTCGCTCCGGCCCAAGCAGCTGGCCGGCGGAACGCTGGAGTGCCCCGCGTGCGGCTCCGACCTGGCCATCGACGTGCGCAGGTGCCCCGATTGCTACCGGGACAACGAGTTCGCCTGGTGCCCCGTGAGCGAGCACTACATCATCCCGTGCCCATCGTGCGGCAAGCCCACGGTGTACGGGGAGGAGAGCTGCAGCCACTGCGGTCACGCCCTCACGGTGGACTACAAGTGCCCCAATTGCCTCAAGGCGAACCCCCTCCAGCGGTGGGAACGGGCTTGAGGCCCCTGCGGGACGTGGTCGGCGATCTCATCTGGCAGGTCCAGCCCGGTTCCGTCACCACGTACGGCGACCTGGCAAGGGCCCTGGGCGACATCGTGGCCGCCCGGGCGGTGGCCGCCATCACGATGGACGAGCTGGACCCAGAGGACTTCCCCACACACCGGGTGGTCCGAAAGGACGGGACCCTGGGCAACCACCCCCTGGGAGGGTCCGAGAAGTCACGGCGGCTGACCGCCGAGGGCATCGCCGTTCTTGACGACCGGGTGGAGGGCATGCCCGAAGTGCGGCAGATGTTCTTCCGGTCCGACCTGCCCCTGAAGGAGCTGCGGAAGCTCCAGACCGCCCTTGGCGGGCGCCTGAACCTGGGGCCCCTCGGCACACAGCCCCGGACCCTGATAGGCGTGGACGTGGCGTACTCCCGGGACGGATACGCCTTCGCATCCGCCATCGGCATCGACGCCCGGACGCACGCCATCACCGATACCCGCTTCCACCGGTCGGAGGTCACCTTTCCCTACATCCCCACCTACCTGGCCTTCCGCGAGATGCCCGCCATAGAGTCGGTGCTGGAGGGCCTGGCCCTGGAGGGGACGCTTCTCATGGTCGACGGCCAGGGCATCCTCCACCCCCGGGGCTTCGGCATCGCTTGCCACGTGGGCGTCTCCCTTGGCATCCCCACCATCGGCGTCGCCAAGCGGTTGCTCACCGGCAGCTACGACAGGGCCGCCCTCCGAAGGGAGGGACTGGCGGCGGTCCTGGTGGAGGGGGAGCACCGGGGCTGGGTGATAGCTCCCGGGGGTGAGAAGAGGAAGGCCGCGTTCGTGTCGCCGGGTCACATGGTGTCCGTGGACGACTCGCTGAGGCTGGCAAAGGGTTCGATGGGGAAACGTCAGCCCCGACCTCTCGAGCTGGCGCACAGCGCGGCAACGTCGGCGCGAAGGGCTTGGGACCCTCACTCCACGATGTCGAGCTGACCGTGAAGGCCGGCGGACACCTGCAGCTCGTCCCTGAAGGTGCGGGCCCAGCCGTTGGTTATCTTGATGCGGGTACCCTCGGAGACCTTCTCGATCTCGCCGTTCCACAGCGAGAGGCGCACCCTGTCCCCCTTGTCGTCCACCGCCCATGCGTCGCACACCTTGGATTGGCGACCGTACTTGGTGATGATCTCTCTGGGCTCTTTGACCTCTACGATCTTGAGATCCAATTGGTCGATGGCCTGATTCGGGCGGACGTCGGCGACATACATGGGGTTCATCGACGGTCACGCCCTTCCCCTATATGATGATTTCGGCACGCATCGCCGAAAGACGAACAATCCGCGGGACCATAGAAAGGCCTTTATCAACCAGCCACAATTCACCCCCCGCCGGGCCCCGTACGCGGCCCAGGTCGTGTTGCCATGAACGTAATGGAGTATAGCGCCAAGGAGATGTTCCAGCAGTACGGCATCCCCACGCCGGACGGCTACACCGTCACCTCCCCGGAGGAGGTCCAGGAGGTCATGTTCCCCGTGGCCGTCAAGGCCCAGGTGCAGACCGGTGGTCGAGGCAAGGCGGGCGGGATCAAGTTCGCCGCCACCACCGAGGAGGCCCGCCAGGTGGCAGGGGAGATACTGGGCATGGACATCAAGGGCCACACCGTGCACCGGGTGCTCATCGAGCGCCGCCTCAACGTGAACAAGGAGATCTACCTGGGCTACGTGGTGGACCGGTCGGCCAGAAGGATCAGATGCATCGCCTCGGCCGCCGGCGGCATGGATATCGAGTCGGTGCCAAAGGACCGGCTGTTCTCCTACCCCTTCGACCTGGAGGACTTCATGGGCGACACGGTCCTGGACAAGATGGTCGAGATGCTGGGCCTGTGCGGCATCCACAACGACGCCATCAAGGACCTGGCGAAGCGCCTCTTCCAGCTCTTCACCGAGAAGGACGCCACCCTGGTCGAGATAAACCCCCTGGTCATCACCCACGAGGGGGAGCTGATCGCCGCCGACGCCAAGCTGGTCATCGACAACGACGCCCTTTGGCGCCATACCGACCTGCCAGCACCGGAGGACGAGTTCACCCCCCTGGAGAAGCGGGCCCGGGCCGACGGCATCGCCTTCGTCCAGCTGGACGGCGACATCGGCGTCATCGCCAACGGGGCCGGCCTCACCATGGCAACCCTGGACGCCCTCAAGTCGGTGGGGGGCCGGGGCGGCGTGTTCCTGGACCTGGGGGGGACAGACGACCCCGAGCAGGTGAAGAAGGCCTTCCGCCTCATGAAGGACGCCAAGCCCAAGGTGGTACTGCTCCACATCTTCGGCGGCATCACAAAATGCGACACGGTCGCCATCGGCGTACGCGACGTGCTGGAGGAGGAGTGCCTCGAGGCCCCCGTTGTCGCCCGCATCAAGGGCCGGAACGAGGACCTGGCCCGCCAGATCCTCAAGGACGCGGGCCTGATCGCCGCAAAAAGCCTCCAGGAGGCGGCCAAGCTGGCCACCGAGGCCGAGGGAGGCGAGTGCTGATGGCCATCCTGGTAGACCACGACAACAAGGTCCTCGTCCAGGGCATAACCGGACACCAGGGTCAGTACCACACCCAGGCGATGCTCAACTTCGGCACCAACGTCGTGGGCGGCGTAACCCCGGGCAAGGGCGGACAGGAGGTCCACGGGAAGCCCGTCTTCAACACCGTGCAGGAGGCCGTGGACGCCACGGGCGCCAACTCCACCTGCGTCCTGGTGCCCCGCAAGTTCGCATTCGGAGCCGTGAAGGACGCCATCGAGGCAGGCATCCAGCTCCACGTGGTAATAACCGAGCACATCCCCGTCCACGACGTGATGAAGTTCGTCAGGGCCGCCATCGACGCCGGCCAGCGGGTCATCGGGCCCAACTGTCCGGGCGTCGCGAGCCCCGGGAAGGGCAAGATCGGCATCCTCCCCGACAACATCTTCAAGCAGGGCAATGTGGGCGTGGTCTCCCGAAGCGGCACCCTGACGTACGAGATCGTCAACAGCATCTCGGAGTACGGCCTGGGCCAGAGCACCTGCGTGGGCCTGGGCGGCGACCCCGTCACCGGCACCTCGTTCATAGATACCCTCCAGATGTTCGAGGCCGACCCGGAGACCAAGCAGATGGTCCTGGTGGGTGAGATCGGGGGTTCTGCCGAGGAGGAGGCCGCCGCGTACGTCAAGGACAACGTCACCAAGCCAGTCTTCGCCTACATCGCGGGCCGCAGCGCGCCCCCGGGCAAGACCATGGGACACGCTGGAGCCATCGTATCGGGCGCCAAGGGCGACGCCGCCTCGAAGATAGCGGCCCTGGAGGCCGCGGGCATCGCCGTCGCCGTCTGGCCCGTCGACATACCCCGTCTGATACTGGGAGAGCTTTGAGACCCCGCTACTCGTGGTCCTTGGGGATCATCTCTTCCAGCTCTGCCACCGTCGGCTCGTGGTCGAAGTAGTCCCCGTCATCTGAATCCCTCAGGTCCTCCTCCAGCTCGGAGATGATCTCCTCGGCCGTCTGCTCGGGCTCCTCCTCCACCTTCTCGGCGGGTTCGGGCCAATCGGCCTTCTCCTTCCCCTCACGCTCGCGGCCTATCTTGTAGTAGCCGGTCAGATGACCAACGAGGACGCCGAGGGTCGCGATGAAGAGGATGAGGCCGATGGCGATGATGTAGTCCGTCCAGTCATCGGGTTCCGGCTCTTTCTTGGCCGCCGAGATGACGGCGAGGGACCCAGCTGAGGTCCCGACCTCCATGCCTGGAACCGCCGTCAGGTCGTAATGCCATCCATGTAGTGTCCAGACGATAGTGAGCCCCTTCGTGTCGTTAATTCGGATGTTGTAGTTTCCCTCCTCGGAGTAGGTGTGGTTTAGAGTGAGGAATACGGAAACGGCCTCAAAGGAATAATGCCAGGTCTGCACAGCTGTCCCGTCCCCCCAATCCACATTGATGAGGCCTGCCACTTTGCCCACGAAGGGCAGCTCGATGGACAGTTCCAAAGGCTTGCCGGCAACCCCGGTCAATGTCGCTGGCATCCGGATGAACCGCATCGACCAGTTGCTGCCATTGAGGTCGAAGTATATGGGACCGACCCTGATCATGTCCTCCCCCGACATGTAGTCGACCCATAGCATGTATTCATCGTCATCAAGTATCTCGAAGACGAAATTATTGGAACCCACGCCGTCGGTGGGGACCTCCATCAGACCGGTGACAGGCTCTTCGCTGTCACTGACCTTGGTTGATATCAGTGAGGGGACGTACCAGCTATCGGAGTCAGGTATCAGCGGTTGCCACTCCCTCCAACCAAGCTCGATGGCCGACAGGAGGTCCGAGGTGGCGTAGACCCCGGTGTCGTGGAGGATATCGTCCTCCGGATATGCGAACGTTCTCAGCTCTAACACGAACTCGGCCACGTTGGTGCGGTACGCGTCACCGTAGATGTTGACCGTCTCCATCACCGCGTACCTGAGGTCTCCGGGCGGCACGCGCAATATTGCGCCATCGACGTACGACAGGTCCACGGTGTGGACCAGATTGTTCGGGTTGACGATGTCATGGGCATCGGGTCTATCGGCCAGGTACAGCCGGTACTCCTTGAAGTATCGTGTGTTGTTCCAGG
>JAUVEQ010000163.1 GCA_030594725.1 Methanobacteriota archaeon | reverse complement strand
GAGGTGAGGGGTGGGTTCCCGGTCTCGGCCGCCCCTGCGAACACGAGGCCCAGTGAGTGGGCCGAATCCCAGATGAAGGCCGACCAGTACCGTGCATCCGGTGCGTTCTCCATCTGTCTCCAGGTATCCGCGAGGGGGCTGTACTCGTACAGACGGGAGGTCATCGAGGTGGCGGTGAGCCCACCGTAGGAGAACCCCTTGTTGCCAATCGGGTCCCAACCCATCGAGTGGAAGAACCTGGACACCGGGGCGTTGCCCCTCTGGTTCCATGAGTTCGTGGAAGGCTTGAAGGACCATACCGATGACATCGGATTGTTGTCCCCCTTCCTTCCCCCGAACACTACCAGCATCTCGGACTGGGTGTCCCAGAACGAGGCTGCCCCGCCACGCTCGTGGGTGGACGAGAGTGAAGGAAGTCGGTGCCAGGAGTTCGTCCCTGGACGGAACGCCCAGAGCTCTCCCGTCACGTTATCCCAGGTGCCGTCGGGGGTGCCTCCCGCGACAAGCATCTGGTTGTTGGCGCTGTCCCATGATGCGGTGTGAAGCACCTTCCCGCCCCACGGACAGGGGGCAGCGAGGGCCCAAGTGTTGTTGGCGGGGTAGTAGATGAGCGTCTCGTTGAGCAGATATTGATCGCTGCCTATGATGGTGATGCCACCCCAGACGATCATCATGTGATAGTTATCCGCCCACACGGCCGAGTGGAGGAACTTCGCCCTGTCCACGGCTTGCTTCTGGGTCCAGGACTGGCTTACGGGATTGTAGGCCCAGATATCGTTGTGGACGAACCTTGAACCGGAGGTGTCGTGGACCCCCCCGTAGACGAGCACCTGGGAATTGTCCCGGTCCCAGACGGCCGAGTGCATGAAGTTGCCGTCGTTGCCGTACCCGGGATACGTGGTCCAGTGGGTATCCAGGTCCAGCTTGGGTAAGTTCTGTCCGTCGACCACGATGCCTTCTGCGTTCACGTCGGACCAGGCGGTGTCGTCTATCTCGTATACCTCGGTGTCGAGACTGATCCTGTCATCGGACACGGCAACCTTGTCCAAGATGGCCAGGTTGGAACCGCTGCCCAAGAGGTCCTCGGTCGTATCTACGTCGAAGGTGAGGGCGGACGCGGGCTGGGGCACCCACGAGACCACACCCAGCATCGAGCTGGTGATCATCACAAGGACGATCAGAAGGGAGGGAGTTGAACGGGTCATTAACCTACCATCCTAAGCCGTCTGGCTGGCTACCCGGACCAATAACCAAAGGCCCATTTAAAGGTTTCCCGAATGGGCTACCCGGAAGACAACGTTCCCCGTTACCCCCTGGCTTCCCCCTACCGTTCGAGCAGAATTCGGACATCTTCCCAACGCGGCATTCCCAATGCTTAAATCCCGTGACAATCATAAACGCAACCCCAGAGGAGAGGTCCATGCCCGAGTACAGCCTGTCCAGTCTGAAGGGGAAGACGATATTCACCAGCGAGGGCCTTTCGATAGGGAAGGTGTTGCGGTTCGAACTGGACCCCGTCCTTTGGAAGGTCCGGTCCATCGTGGCAGAGGTGGGAGACACTGCCATGGAACCCCTGGGGCTCAAGAAGAGCATCATGCGCCGCAACGAGATCATGATCGGCAAGGAGCTCGTCAAGAGCGTGGGTGACGTGATCAACCTGAACGTCACCATCGTGATGCTGAAGATGCAACTGGCCCAGCCCACATCCAAGAAGCAGGTGATCTCCAATGAATAGAGGTGTTGGCGAATGACCCAGATCATCAAGGACACGGAGATCACGGGCAAGAGGGTCATACTCGAGGACGCGTGTGACATCGGGATGGTCACGGACGTGTTCGTGGACACCCTCGATTGGCGCATCACCAAGCTCGATGTGAAGGTCGAGAAGAGGTACGCAGAGCGCCTGGGTCTCGAGAAGGGACTGCTCAAGAAGGCCATCTGCCCCGTGAAGATCCACTTCCTGAAGAGCGTGGGCGACGTTGTGCACCTCAAGGGGGACATGGACGACCTGGCCAAATCCCAGAAGAGGATCCTTCCGGCGGCGGAGAGGAAGGCCGCTGCCAAGGCGTCCAAGGCCTCGTCCCCGCCCCCGCCGAAGGCGAAGAAGGCGTCCAAGGCCCCGCCGCCACCACCTCCCGTCGATGAGGACAAGCCCAGGTCTCTTTGAGACAGGACGTCCAGGGAAGAAGCCGGGTTTGTGCCCCGGTCGTAACTCGGCACGTCACCGTCCCGCACTATCCGTGCGGCCTCGGTGCCGTTGACCCGACCGGGGCTTGTCCAACATCGGGGTTGGCCGTACCATCATTCTGAGGGACTCTCGTCCCGGTCAGGCAGGGACCCATCGATGCCAGTGTGTTGCCCCGTGTCGTCGGCGGGAATCATAGATCATCCCGTCAATGTTCCAGGGCAACCCGCACTGGCGCTACCGGTTAAATAAGGTTTCGACCCCGGGCTCAGCCTCTGATCCGCTGGACCTGGATGAGGTTCGTGGTATCGCTTACCTCCAGGGGGAGGCCCGCGGCTATCACCACCACGTCCCCGAGCTGGGCAAGCCCCTGGTCCACCGCGGCCTGCTTGGCCTGGGCTATCATCTCCTCGGTGTCCTCGACCTGGATTATCTTGACCGCCCTGACCCCCCAGTAGAGGGCCATCCTGCGTACCACGGCATCAATTGGTGAGACCGCCAGTATCGGTGTGCGGGGCCTGGAGGCCGAGTGGTGACGGGCCGTGAAGCCGGAGGTGGTGAAGGTGATGATGACACGGGCGTCGAGCCGGGCAGCCAGCTCGACAGCGGACTGGGATACCGCAACGGGTATCGGGAGGCCGTCCTCGAAGCCCTCCAGCGGAGGGACCTCGATCTTCCCCGACGTCTCCACGTGCTCGGCTATCCGCGCCATGGTCGCAACGGCCTCCACGGCATGCTTGCCCACGGCGGTCTCCCCGGAGAGCATGACCGCGTCGGTGCCGTCCAGGATCGCGTTCGCCACATCCGAGACCTCGGCACGGGTGGGGCGGGGGTGGTCGGTCATGCTCTCCAGCATCTGGGTGGCGATGATGCTGGTCTTCGCGTGACGGCTGCACTCATCCACGATATCCTTCTGTATCAGCGGTATGCGATGGAGGGGCATCTCGATTCCCAGGTCGCCACGGGCCACCATGACCGCGTCGGCGGCAGCCACGATCTCCTTGATGTTGTCCACCGCGTCCGACAGCTCTATCTTGGCGACCACCGGCACCTGGGAACCGTGGCGTTCCAGCTCCTCTACGACAGTGTGGACGGCCTTCGCGTCCCTGATGAAGCTGACCGCCACGAAGTCAACCTCCCTTTCGGCTGCCCAACCTATGTCCTCCAGGTCCTTCTCGGTGATGCTGGGAGAAGAGATGCGGAAGCCGGGCATGTTGATGCCCTTGCGGTCGCCCAGCACACCTCCCCTCACCACGTCGACGAGGACGCCCTCGGGGGTGACCTCGGTGACCTTCAGCTCGATGCTGGCGTCATCGATGAGGATCGTCACGCCCTCCGAGAGGTCCTCTTCCAGTCGCTCGTAGGTGACGGGCACGACCGAGCCCTCGCCCACAACGTCCCGGGACGTCAATGTCGCCGTGGAACCGGTCCTCAGCTCCATCTGGCCACCCTCGATCGTGCCCACACGGAGCCTAGGTCCCTGGAGGTCCACGAGGATGGCCATGTTACGACCCGTCCGGACCTGGGCCTCCCTGGCCCGTTCCAGGAACCTCTCGTGGTCCTCCCTCTGGCCGTGGGAGAGGTTCAAACGGAAGACATCGGCTCCAGCCTCTAAGAGTGCCATCATCGTCTCGACCGATGCGACAGCGGGTCCCAAGGTCGCGACTATCTTGGTTCGGCGCAAGATAATTCCCATCCGCAATCCGGAGGAGGGCTTAATATTCTTCCGGCTCCTCGTCCTCGGCGTCGTGGCCTCCGAAGACCACGTACAGCACGGCCACCAGGATGACGAGGGCTATCACACCGACGAGGACCATGATCCAGAACATCATGTCCCGGCCCTCGTCGTCGCTCCCGTCGTCCGGTTCCACCGAGCCCACCTCGACGCGGATGGTCATCTCGTTGTTGTCCTTGTCCTTGTCCCAGGCTATGACATTGAGGGTGTCCACCAGCGTCGTGAGGTCCGTCGAGCTCGAGGGCACGGTCCAGGGGAACGTCACGACGACCTGGTCGGTGTCATCGAAGATGATGTCCTGCTCGGCCAGCTTGTTGCCCCCATCGAACACCTCGATCCGGATCAGGGTCACGGTCTCGATGACGACGCTGGAGCCCACGACGACGGTGATCGTCGCCTCCGACGCGGGCTCGGGCCGGCTGGGGGTCACGCTCATGCTGGCGACGAAGATGTCGATGTCTGGCGGGTCCTCGAGGGAGGCCACAAAGGTGTAGCCGCAGGACTCGGATTCGGAGGTCACCACCACGTAGACGGGCAGCGAGTGGGGGATGTAGTGGGAGAACTCCTCCTCATCTCCAACGTTGAAGAGGGAATGGAGCTTCACGAGGAGGTCCCCGGCCTGATCGACCAGGTAGAAGTCGAAACCCACCCTGCGCTCTCCCTCGAAACCGTCCAGGCTCGCCTTGACCGTGAGGAACTTGCCAGAGGTGGGGAACACCTCGTAGACGTCCGCCCCATCGACGTTGAGGTCGTGGGACCACTGGGGATTGGTGCCGCCCACAGTGCCCGTTATCGGGTCGTCGAACGAGACGGACTCGGCTCCGGAGGTGGTGTTCGAGACGTCCTCTCCCGTCCCCGCGTCATCCTGCGCCTCACCCACGACGTTGGTCAGCTCGTACCTGAACTCGAAGCTGACGTTCTCGGGTCCCTCCCAGGTGATCCCGAAGTAGTACCTGAGGGTCGGGAACCGAGAATGGGTGAGGGCGGCGAACCTCTTGGGAGCGTCCAGGTCGGACATGGTGAAGTTGACCACCTCCACCTTGGTGTGGTCCAAGACCCGGAACACCACATTGGACGGCGAGGAGGTGCCCGAACGGAGGGTGAGCGTCACCTCCACGAAGGCGCTGGACTCGAAGGTCAGGTCGAAGAAGTCTGCCAGGTCCTCGGCGCCATGCCCGCGCATTATGGTCCCTGGCATCTGGGGTCGGTCCAGATCCATCGCATGGTCGGGGTCCTCTCCGGCATCGGCATTGCCGTCGCCATCGGCCCCCGGGACCTCGAAGATGATCTGGAGGGTGTAGTTGTTGATCACGGAGGTGGAGGTGACGTTCAGGTAGACATCGTCCAGGGTCCTCGGGAAGAACCTGATCATCTCCGAGGCGCCCTCCTCGTTGATACCGACAAGGTCGAGCACACCACCGGTGGAGTTCTCCAGGGCCAGGACCAGGCTCCGGTCACGGAACGTGGACTTCCGGTCCAGGGTAATGGTCACCTTGACGAACATGTCCTCCTCCGGGAAGAGGACGAACATGTCACCGCCGTCCGCATTGTGGTCGAACTCCCAGTCAACATCCGAGCCACCCACGCTACCGCTGTGGTCACCCTCGATCAGGAGGAAGGCCCCCTCGTAAGATGAGGGTGCATCCCCACCGGAGAGGGCGTCATCCTGGGTGAAGTCGGAATGGTTCACGAACAGCGTGTAGTTGATCTGGTACTCGACGAGGGACGAGCCGTCCCAGGTAATGGCGAAGTAGTAGTCGGGCTCTTCCACCAGGTCGTTGGTGAGGGCCGCGAACGTCTCCTCGGACCCCAGCTGTGGGAAGTCCAGGGAGATGACCTGGTGACGGTCCTGGTCGAACACACGGAAGTTCACGTCCAAGTGGGTCGTCGAGGTCTCGTCGAGGACCGCCCTGGCCTCGACCACGGCCCCCTCTGGGAAGGGGAACCTGTAGTGATCTGCCACGTCCTCGGCCGTGGAGTTGCGGAAGATGGTGCCGGTCCAGGTCCCCTTGCCGATCTCGATGGCGGTCGCCAGGTCATCGCCCGCGTCACCATCGCCGTTGCCCTCCGCGAAAGCAGGCATCGCGATCAGCAAGGAAGCCACGGCGAGCATGAGAAGACCGATGAAAGGCAAACCCATCGGCCGCGCGATCTTGGCGAAGGCCTCCATTGACCTCATATAACACATCTCCTGGATTCTCGGGGGCTCCTTTCCCCTATGTCGTCAAACCGATAATAAGGGTTTCCATATGGTGGACCCACGAGTAGATGGGACAAAATGGGGTGGTTGGAGCCTATATCAGGCCCTCGAACCTGCGCCGCTTCCGGGCCTTCCACTCCCTGACCGCGGCAAGGGACCCCACCACGATGAGAACGATGAGCAGGATCCACCAGGGCGAGACGGGTTCCTTCACCGTCACTGGTTCCACCACACGAAGGTCCACGAAGGCCTCGTCGACATGGTCACCTCCCTGACCGTCCTCCACGACAAGGCGGATCCGGTGCTCGCCAGGATGGAGCGGGACGCGGATCTCCGGTCCGGAGCCCAAGAAGCCGTCCATATCGGACCACCACTGGTAGGAGAGCTGGTCGTCCGGGTCAGGGTCCGAGCTCCCCGCGGCGGAGAACCACACCACATCGGCCGTCTCGAAGCCAGTTCCATCGGAGGGACTGGCGATGACCGCAGATGGGCCCAGGTTGAACATGAGCCGGTACGATCCGAACTCCACGGGACCGTTGCCGGCAAGGTCGGAGACCCTCCACTTGATCCAATTATCATGGCCCTCAAGGTCCCCGAGGACGACCTCCGCCCGGACCAGGTCGTCGGGATATCCGCTTACGATCGCGAGGGTCCATCCGGAGAAGGCGCTGTCGGAACCACCACTGATGGCATACTCCAGGGTTTCCATGTCGACCCCTG
>JAUVEQ010000432.1 GCA_030594725.1 Methanobacteriota archaeon | reverse complement strand
GAAAGGGAAAAAAGCAGTTTAAACTAAATCAAAACGCCTTGTCGGACAAGGACATCCAGCACCTGAAGGAGCTTGAAACCAAGCGACTGAAAGGGCAGAAATCCGCCGCCGAAAAGGAGTTGAAAGTCGCTGAAGATGCATTCTTCTCGCCGGTGGCAAGGGCGGCCGCCAGGTCGACCCAGTCACGGTCCGCCAGCTCCTTGGAGGGTATGCCGTAGGGGAGCCTACCGATGGCGTTCTGGTAGGTGCGCTTCTCGTTCTCGACGCGCATGGCCTCCTTCTCCTCCTCGGTCTGGGCCGTGGCTGCTCCGGTCCCGGCGAACAGCTTCTGCACGTCAGAGGAGGCCTCCGCGGTGACACTGGCCTGCATGGTCAGCTGACCGTCAGCAGGGCCAGCCATCTCGATCTCCTCGTAGGCCTCGTCGGCCTCCCAGCCGGCGGCCTCGGCCTTCGCCTCGGCCTCGCCCCCGGCCGCGTCGCCCTCCCACTCATCTGCCAGTTCCTTGATGGCGGCGTGGGCCCGCTTCATGGACTCGACCTTCTCCTCCTCTACCATCTCGGCGTCCAACCGCTCCTCGTAGGCCTCCGTCCGCCGCTTTCCGACGACCATGAAGAGCACGACGCCCACTATCACGAGGACCACCAGTATGACCGCGATCATGAGCCAGTTGGTACCCTCGGGCGAGTCGATGGGGTCCTCATCGTCCGGTGGGCCCACGACCTCCTTGGGCTCGATGTACAGCACGATCATCGTGCTCTTCGTGTAATCGGGGTCGCTGACGGTCAGGGTGATCTCGTGGGTGCCGGGCTCCAGGATCTGCACGGTGATGCTCGCGCCACGTCCCAGCTCCCCGGAGATGTTGGAGGTCCACACGTAGAGCAGCTCCTGTCCGAAGGGTACGTCGGGGTCGTCGGCGAAGGCGACGAGGCTGAAGCTCTGGTTCACCTTGAACCTCTCTCCCGACAACGGGCTGGTGATCTGGGGTACGGACATGGGGTCGTTCTCGTTCTCGATGACGATGACGAAGTTGAGAGCGACCTTCTCGTCAGGTGAAACGACGTCCCAGATGCGCAGCCCGAAGCGCAGCGTGCCCACGGCGTCGTTGCCCGCCACGAAGGTTATGGTCCCGGCCTCCTCGTCGAGGACGACCGCCGAGGTGTTCACGCTGGCCAATATCTCGTCGCCCTCGATGTCGGCAAGGTCGTATCGGATGACCAGGGTCTCCCCCTGCTTCATGGTGTAGACCAGGGGGTCCGTGGCGGGCGGCACACCGTCCACCAAGGCGATGGTGGGGAGGTCGTTCACCGGATTGACGGTGACCGTCACCTTCTGGGAGAACGAGCCCTCGCCGTCCGAGGCCACGAAGACCAGCTCCACCTCGCCATTCCAGTCGGCCCTGGGGGTCAGGGTGACCACGCCGGTGTCGTGGTCGATGGTGACGGTGAGGTTCTCCGGCTCCGAGGCCAGGGACCACGTTATGGGGTCGCCGTCGTCGTCCTTGAACGCCACCGACAGGTCGAGCCAGTCCGAGTCGGTGGTGTCCTCGTCTATGTCGGGGTCGGGAAGGTCCACGTTGGTCGAGGGCGGGGCGTTCCTGATGACCACCCACGCCGCTGCCCGCGGTCCCTCGTCGTCGCCGTCCCAGGCGCTGACCTCCACGGACCAGTTCTGGCCCTTGGCGGTGTAGAAGGAGGGGGCCAGGTCGCCGGTGATGTTCTCGACGAGCTCGCCGTCCCGGTACCAGCGGTACACGTACTGCAGGCCCGCGGTCTCCACGTCGGAGGCGCTGGCGTCCATCTCCACCCGAAGCTGGCTGGTGGTGACCGGCGTGAGGGGCATCAGGTGGACCACCGGGGAGGTGGGCAGGTTGTTGAGCACCTCCAGCATCCGGGGGAACTCGACCCAGCCCGAGAACTCCTGGTCCAGGTCCGTGACGTCCACGCGGAAGTCGTACGTGCCGATGGCGGCGTTCACCTTCGGGATGATGGTGGTGCTCCAGTTGCCGGTGGCCTCGTCGTGGGAGAGGCTGTCGACCAGGTACTCCTCCCAGGTGTCGGTGCCGTTGATCCGGTGCTGCACCACGAGCATTAGGTCACCTGGCAGGTCGTAGTCGTCCGCGACCTGGATCCACAGGTCCGTGCTGTCCAACCGGTATATCGAGGGTTCCGAGACTCCCAGGCCCATCACCCGTGGCGGGGTCAAGACCCGCCGGGTCCAGTTGAGCCACAGGTCGTCCAGGTCGAAGGACCCTGGCGATCCCAGCCCTTCTGTGACCATCATGATGCGGATGACGGGATGCTCGCTCACTCGGAACAGCCCCGACACGTCCCACTCGTTGATGCCGGACCTCAGGGAGGTCTCTCCCAGGACCTCCAGGGTGTAGGAGTCGACGATGGAGACCTTGCCTGATATGGAAGCGCCCATGTTCGCGGAGTACCGGAGGGTGTGGAGCGTCCCCGTGTCCCGGGGCGGGTCGTCCACGGCGATGGGGACCGACAGGTAGCCGCCGGCTCCGT
>JAUVEQ010000335.1 GCA_030594725.1 Methanobacteriota archaeon | reverse complement strand
CGACCGGGTGCTCATGGTGGAGGACGTGACCACCACGGCGGGCTCCGCCATCAAGGGCCTGGAGGCCCTCCGGGACGCCGGGGTCCACGTGGACGTCGTGACCGTGGTCGTGGACAGGGGAGAGGGAGCCCGGGAGGCCCTCGAGGAGGCCGGGGCAAAGTTGATACCCCTACTGACCCTCGATGAGCTCAGGGAACGCGCTTAGCGGGCCCACTCCTTTCGCAAGAGGCATGGCCAATGGAACTCGATCCGAATGTGGCGTTCGCCCTGTTCCTCACCCTCATCGCCGGCCTTTCCACCGGCATCGGCAGCGCCATCGCCTTCTTCTTCAAGCGGCCGAAGATGGCGTACCTGGCCTTCGCCCTGGGCCTCTCTGCCGGAGTTATGCTCTACGTCTCCTTCGTGGAGCTGCTCCCCGGCGCGGTGGCCGAGGTTGGTGATGTGTGGGCCACCATCGCATTCTTCCTCGGCATACTCTTCATCGCCATCATAGACCTGCTCATCCCTCACGATGCCAACCCCCACGAGTTCGCCTCGGACGACGAGCTGGACACCATCTCCACCCTAGAGCCCATTCCCGAGCAGATGTGCGAGGCGGCGGACATCAGGGACGGTCGCGATGGAGGCTCCGACCAGGACGCCCACGAGGCCCTGGTCAGGAACGCGGCCCGCAAGTCCCACCTGCTCCGCGCGGGCACCTTCACCGCCCTTGCCATCGCCATCCACAACTTCCCCGAGGGCCTGGCCACCTTCGCAACGGCCCTTGCCAACCCGGGGGTCGGCATCGCCATCGCCATTGCCATCGCCATCCACAACATACCAGAGGGCATCTCGGTATCGGTGCCCATCTTCTACGCCACCGGCGACCGGAAGAAGGCCTTCTGGATCTCCTTCGCATCGGGCCTGGCGGAACCCATCGGCGCATTGGTCGGATGGCTCATACTGATGCCCTTCATGTCCGAAGGGCTGCTATGGGGCCTGCTCGCCTTCGTGGCGGGCATCATGGTCTACATCAGCATCGACGAGCTGCTGCCCCTGGCCCATCGTTACGGGAAGGAGCACGTGGTCATCGTGGGGATAATATTGGGCATGCTCATAATGGCCCTGAGCCTGATACTGCTGGCCAGGGCTTGACCTCTACCCTTGATAATCGGCCGGATACCTTTTTCTACCACTCCAGGGATGGTCCGACCGGAATCGACGGAGGCTACCAACATCGATGATGACAGGAACTGGAAGGCGTTCCCGCCGCAGAGGAGCCTTCCCCTCAAGGTGCTGGCCCTGGGACTGTGGATCTACACGGTAGCCCTGGGCATCATCCTTATCGCAGCGTCCGACCTGGTCTGCGGCTCGGTCGTCGTCGCCTCCACCATCGTCGTGGTCTGGGCCATCATGCTCACCATCCTCATCCTCGGCCAGACGAGGGAGGCCAAGACGAACGAGGAGCGCCGGCAGCGGGAGAAGGGCTGGTGACCCGCAAAAATCTTAAGACCCCCTGGACGCATGAGGGCTACCCCAGGGGGAACCGTGATGAAGATACTTGTCGTGGGAGGAGGAGCGCGCGAGCATGCGATCTGCAAGGCCGTCGTGAAGGGCGGAGGCGAACTGTACTCCGTCATGAAGAACCTGAACCCAGGCATAGCGCGGTTGAGCAAGACCTACAATCTTTTGGATGAGAAGAACGTGGCCGAAGTGCTGGCCTGGGCCCAAGAGCAGGGGATCGAGATGCTCGTGGTGGGACCCGAGGCCTCCCTCGAGGTCGCAATCGTGGATGTGTTCACCAAGGCTGGCATAGCGGCGGCGTCGCCCACTCAGGCGGCGGCCCGCATCGAGACGGACAAGGCCTTCATGCGGGACCTGATGCTGCGCCATGACGTCCCGGGCCGTGTCGAGCATCACACCTTCACCGACGTGGCCGAGATGGAGGCCTTCGTCCGTTCGTACCCCAGCCGCCTTGTGGTCAAGCCCATCGGGCTCACCGGCGGCAAGGGCGTGAGGATCGAGGGCGAGCAGATGGCCAACAAGGACGAGGTGGTCGCGTACGCCCGCGAGGTCATAGAGCAGGGCATAGGCGGCAGCACCGCCGTCGTCATCGAGGAATGCGTCGAGGGGGAGGAGTTCACCCTCCAGTGCTTCTCCGACGGCAACACGATCAAGACCATGCCCCCCGTCCAGGACCACAAGCGGGCCTACGAGGGCGATGTGGGTCCCAACACCGGTGGCATGGGCTCGTACTCTGCGGCCGACCACCTGCTGCCGTTCCTCCCTGCCCAGGTCATGGACCAGGCCAAGGTCATCTGCCAGGCCGTCATCGACGCCCTGCGTCGCGATGGCAGTCCGTACGTGGGCACCATGTACGGTCAGTTCATGTACACGCCCCGGGGACCCGTGGTCATCGAGTTCAACGCCCGCTTCGGCGACCCCGAGGCCATGAACGTGCTGCCCCTGCTCAAGACCTCCTACGTGGAGGTGCTCAAGGCCATGGTGGAGGGCACCCTGGGAGCCATGGAGTTGGAGTTCGCACCCAAGGCCACCGTGTGCAAGTACATCGTGCCCAAGGGCTACGGCGTCTCCTCCCTGGTGGACGTCCCGCTGGGTGTGAACGAGGAGGTCGTCAGCAACTCGGGCGCCATCATGTTCTACGCGTCGGTCAACGAGCGGGACGGCAGGATCTTCACCACCTCGTCCCGGTCCGTGGCCTTCGTCGGCTGCGGAACGACTATAGCCGAGGCGGAGGCGAAGGCGGAGGCCGCCCTCTCGTCCGTCACCGGTGAGTACGACGCCCGCCACGACATCGGCAAGCCCGCCACCATCGAGCGCAAGGTCAACCACATGCGCGAGGTGCTGGAAAATCGGCAGAACGACTAGTCACCCTTCGACCTGCCGATGACACCGGCAAGTCTGCCCAGTGCGAAGGTGTAGAGGGCAACGCCCAACACCCATGACACCAGCAGCGTGTCGTAGAGCAGCGAGGGGTCCAATGCGTTCACGTCCACACCCGGAATGGACCGGCGTAAAAGATAAGTCCTTCGGCCCGATAGGCCACCTGGCCAGAGCGGTCGAGAAGCAACACGGGATGCAAAAGGCTAAATAATAAACCTGTTATTGCCCAGAGCACACGTGTCTGATTCTCGTGTAAGTGACGAGGCTTGAGTTCCCATGACCGAGAGAAAGATGGTCTATCCGGGTGATGAGGTCGGAGAGGCAGAGGAGTTCCTGGCAGGACCCGGCACCTACGTCGAGGACCACAAGATCCTCGCTGCGACGGTCGGCGAGCTCGGCTTCGACGAGAAGGAGTTCATGGTCTTCGTCACGCCGGCCAAGCCGATGAACGAGGTGAAGCTGGGAGACATCGTCATCGCCATCGTGGACGACCTCAAGTCCTCCATGGTGACCCTCGGGATCGAGCGGATCGAGCACAAGGACCGCTTCGTGATGGGAGAGACCCACGCCGCGATACACGTGGCCAAGTGCTCCCACGACTACGTCCGTGAGCTGGAGGACGTGTACCGCATCACCGACGTGGTCCGCGCCAGGGTCATCCAGGCGGGGCCCAGCATCCAGCTGGACACCCGTGACGACGAACTGGGCGTCATCAAGGGACGATGCGAGGTCTGCCGTCAGACGATGGTCCTGAAGGACAGACGCCTATGGTGCGAGGAGTGCGAGCGCTTCGAGGCCCGGAAGATATCCTCCCGCTACGGCGGGGACAACTCCCCCGGGGTCG
>JAUVEQ010000326.1 GCA_030594725.1 Methanobacteriota archaeon | reverse complement strand
CGGGCTTCGTCATGCAGCCCATGACGGCGATGGTGTATGACAGCCGGGAGGTGCTCCTCCTGGACCTCCAGCGCCAAGCGGACCCGGCCACATATGACGACTACGCCGAGCCCCTGGCGCAACCCCTGAAGGTGTCTCACGAGCTGGTGGACCTCTTCGTCGATATCATCGAACTGGATCCACCCGCTCCGGGCGATGGCGAGCCCGCGAGCCTGTACGTGCAGGTCCTCCACACTGGCAGCGAGACCGCTGAGAACGTCCGCGTGCGGACCGTGGCCATAATCATCGAGGGGACCGGACAGCGGACCCAGGTCATCGAGGACGAGGTGGAGGACATCCATGTGGGTCACTCCTACAACTGGGTCATATCCGGGATCGACAACTGGGGCTGGCGGGGGAACGTCACCATAAGGGTGACCGTCGACGTCGATGGCAACGTCACCGAGTCGGACGAAGAGAACAACGTGGGCGAGTACAGCTTCACGGCCCAACCCACGTCGCTGCCCTGGTCCAAACCGTTGGCCGTCGATACGTCGAAGGACACTTCCCACGATGCCGACACGATCATCCTCCGCGATGGCAAGCTGTACGTGGTCTGGGAGACGGCGAGGGGCGAGGAGGAGATCGACATCGATGGTCGGGCCTTCGACCCCACCACCGGTACCTGGGATGACGTGGAGACCCTGGTCACCGATAGCCATTACGCTGTCGAGCCGAACTTGGGAATGAAGGGCGATGACGTGTACCTGGCCTACTCGTCCAACATCGAGGCTCTCAGGAACTATCACCAGACAGCCCACGCCAAGTACTACTGGGGTGAGAAGTTCGACCTGTACGCCATGATCTGTGATCGGGGTACGTGGTCCCAGCCGCAGCAGATCACACGGGCGATAGATTACGACGACTCGCACCAGGCTCCCGAGCTGGTGTTGCAGGCGGGTCTCATGGAGGTATACTTCAGGAGCACCCACTTCCAGTTCTACACGGGCGGCAACCAGATGAACAACGTCCCCTTCCAGGAAATGGACCTCCGGACGGCCTGGGAGTTCTCTGGAGGAGGGTGGAGCTCGGGCAACCGGACCGTCGGGGAGACCGGGGGGAGCCAGGGTTGGTGGGGTGGCCCCTCGGCTTCGCCCCACGGCAACGACGAGGTCTGGGTCATCTACGAGAGCGAGGTGGGCAACTCCCAGTGGGACCTGTTCGCCGAGTGGAGCAAGGAAGGCTCGCCCTCGCCGGGCCGTGTCCGCCTCACCAGCACGGGGGGTGTGAACGAGATCAGGCCGGTCGTCGTCTCCGGTGACTGGCCACCCACGATGATGATGGCCTATGAGACCGACAGGAACGGCAATGGGGATATCGCAGTCCGGATCAAGGTGGACGACCAGGCCTGGGGATCCGAGCGGCTCCTCACCACGGACCCGGCCAGCGACATGAAGCCAACCATTGCCTACGATGGACGCGGCAACTACTGGGTCGCATGGGAATCGTTCCGGACGGGCAACAAGGACATATTCATCTCACGCTTCGACGGGACCAACTGGCACGGACCGTACCAGGTCACCACCGACCCCGGCTCCGACGAGGACCCGGTACTCGCCTGCGATGATCAGAACGGACATGTCTATATCGTGTGGGAGACCGACAGGAACGGCATGGGCAACAAGGACATCTACATGAGGCACATGCTTCCCCTCAGGCCCGTCCTGACCGTGGAGGGACCCTCCGAGGCCTTCGAGGATGCGCCTGCGGTCATCAACGCCATCGTCGTCGACGCGAACGACGACTTCCACAGGATCGAGTGGGACTGGGATGACGGGAACCGGTCGGTGTCCAGGGACGGCGAGGTCGGCCACATCTACGAGAACAAGGGAACCTACACGGTCTCCGCCATCGCGTACGACCGCTTCGGTCGCGAGTCCACGGAGCAACGGGTCACCATCACGGTGGAGAACGTGGCACCGAGGGCCTTCTTGACAGGGGACCTGTTAACGGAGGAGGACGGTGAGGCCGAGTTCTCGTGCTCCCTCTCGTACGACACGCCGTCGGACAACGGCACTTTGATGGTGGAGTGGGACTTCGGCGACGGGACGATGGAGGGGCCCTTCCCATTTGAGGAGGCGATGAACCGGTCCCATACATTCACTGCATCCGGTATCTACGAAGTGTCCGTCACACTGGTAGATGATGACCTTGAGAGCTCGAAGGCGTGGAAAAACGTGACCGTCGTTAACCTCCCGCCCACGGCAGATGCATGGGCCCGCTTCGAGGAGCTGGACGAGGACGAGGAGGGTGAACTGTCCGGGACAGGCAGCGACACACCCTCCGATATGACGAGGGGCCTGACATACATCTGGGAGTGGGGGGATGGCACATCGACAGAGCCCATGATCGAGCCCTTGGCCAGCCACAGCTATACAAAGGCTGGTGTGTACAGGGCGACCCTCAGGGTCATCGACGACGACGGGGACGAGGGGACAGCCATCGTGAACGTGACAGTGGGTAACCTTCCACCTAGCCTCGAGGTGACTGGACCGACCGTCCTCGACGAGGATGCGGAGGTCACCTTGACGGCGATGGCCATGGACACACCACACGACCAAGAGCTCCTCGAGTACCTGTGGGACTGGGGCGACGGGACCACAAAGGACTGGTCGACCGATCCCGCCGCGACCCACACCTACACCGATTCGGGCAACTTCCAGGTTACCGTCACCGTGCGTGACGACAACGGGGACGTGGACACCATCGTGCTACCTATGGCGGTGGACAACATCAAGCCCGTGGCCAAGGCATCGGCCTCGAAGACCGTGGTCGCGGAAGGCGGGACGGTCCACTTCTCGGCGGAGGGTTCGACGGATACCCCCTCCGACCTGGAAGGGCTCACCTACCTATGGGACATGGGCTCCGAGTTCGTGAAGGAGTTCGAGTTCGACCACGTGTTCAGGTCACCCGGTCAGTACACCATCATCCTCACGGTCTCCGACGACGATGGCGAGACCTCGCGTGTGATGCTTGACATCGTGGTCACCAACAGACCGCCGGTGGCCGAGGGTTGGGTCGGCCCCCTGGAGGTCAAGGCAGGCAAGGCCATCTGGTTCGACGCCTCGAACTCCACCGACGACCCCTGGGACGTCGGCGGCCTCAAGCACAGTTGGGACATGAGCGACGGGACGATCTACCAGACCGCGACGGGATCACATATCTACCTCTATCCCGGGAGTTACAGCATCCGGTTGACGGTGACCGATGGCGACGGTGATTCCCACAAGTGGGTCACCATGGTGACCGTGCGACCGGCCGAGGAGGACGACGACGGTGATGGAGGGGGGCTCTCGACCGCGGCGATTGGGGGACTTGCACTGGTCGTCCTCGTCGTCATCGTGGTGGCCGTTCTCCTGGTGCTCCGGTCCCGCGGGAAGGATGGAGAGGACGAGGAGATTGAAGCGGAGGAGACAATTTCGCACCAGGACGATCTACCCGGTATCGAGGAGGCTACTTCAGAGCCGGAACCCGAACCCGAGGCCCCTCCTGAGGCTGAGGAGATCCTGGTCGAGGAGGAGGAGGTCGAGGTCGTCCGTCCCCGTGAAGGCGAGATGGACCCGAAGGACCTCATCCAAAGGATTGAGCAGGACCTCGGTCCGGACGGGGAATGACTGGCCAGGGGTCCATCTGGCCAATCGCGGAGCGTTTTAAATAGTGGGAGATGATTCTCATCTTCCGCCTGGTGCGAGCGTAGTGTAGCTGGTCATCACTTGAGCTTGCCAAGCTCAGAACCCGGGTTCAAGTCCCGGCGCTCGCATTC
>JAUVEQ010000417.1 GCA_030594725.1 Methanobacteriota archaeon | reverse complement strand
CGGGCCATCCGCCGGCAGGCGGACCTGTCCGGCGGGGGCACCATCGCCATGGCATGCTCCGGCGGCAAGGACTCCATGACCTGCCTGGACATACTTCGCATCACCCTCGAGCCCCGTCGCGACACCCGCATCGTCGTGATCACCGTCGACGAGGGCATCGTGGGATACCGGGACCTCTCGATCCCCGTGGTGGAGAGGTACTGCGCGGAGCACGACCTCCCGTGGGTCCTGACCTCCGTCGAGGAGGAGCAGGGGATGACGATGGACGCGGTGGCAGCCCTGGGCCTGGCCGAGACGCCCTGTGCTTACTGCGGCGTGTGGCGCCGCTGGTCCATGAATCGGGCCGCCCGGGAGGCGGGCGCCCGCTACCTGGCCACCGGGCTCAACCTGGACGACACGGCCCAGAGCGTGCTGATGAACGTGTGCCGGGGCGACGTGGAGCGGATGGCCCGCTTCGGGCCCCACACGCGGGAGCAGCCCGGCCTGGTGCCCAGGATCCAGCCCCTGCGCTATCTCCCCGAGGTGGAGTCGTACCTGTACGCGCACCTGCGTGGCCTTCCCATCCACAACGCCGAGTGCCCCCATGCGACCCGGGCCCAGCGGGGCCGCTACCGGAAGGTCGTACACGACCTGCAGGAGGACGAGCCCGGGGTGGCCCACGCCCTCGTGGGCTCACTGGATCGCCTTCGGCCCGCCCTCGAGGCGACCTTCCCCGCCGCGGACCTCTCCTCCTGCCCCGAATGCGGAGAATCCGTCCCGCGAGAGGGCGTGTGCAAGGCCTGTGCGCTGCGGATAGCCGTGAAGGCTGCGATGGTCGAACGTGAGGCCGGTCAATAGGTCGAGATATATGTTTTTCTCATTCTCTGAGAATGAGGGCCAGCTTTGTCGTTTGATGCTTATCATATACAATAATGAAGGCCCAACTTTCAAATAGGGAATCTGGGCATCCAAAGAGACGATAGGATGCCGACTCCAGGAAACACCATCCCCGACCCTCTTGCTGACCAGTACGAGGAGTACATAGAGTTCCAGTGTCCCATGTGTCAGACACCGGTCTCCGATGAGGACAATAGCTGCCCCGGTTGCGGGGCCATCTTCGTCTCCAGCGGGGATGAGGCCAAAGACCCCGGCCTAGCCTCGGGCGAGCTCGAGGTGGGCTACGAGCTGGACGACGACATCGACCTCACCGACCTGGACGAGGACGCCCTGGAGGCCGAGATCGCCGCCATGGAGGCGGACCTGGACGACGGCCCCCTGCAGGACGACTCCGACTCGGACCCGTTCGACCTCGACCTCTCGTACGAGGAGGACCTGGCGGAGGAGGAGGAGGTGGAGCAGGCCTTCGGCAGAGCCGTCAAGGTCAGCGCCGACGATCACGCGGCCTTGGAGAACATGTCCAAGCCCACCCTCATGGAGCGGTTGTTCCAGCGGGCGGGTCTAGGGATGTTCATCGCGGGCGGCGTCGGCACGGTGCTGGTCATCCTCTGGGACCCCATCAACGGCAACCCCATCAACCTTGGTGAGACCCAGTGGAGGTTCCTGGTCCTCGCCCTGTCCATGTTCATCGTGGGCTTTGCCATCGAGATGCTCCACGCATACTCCCTGGCCTCCTCCGACGACGACCTGCTCCAGCAGGGACACATCGAGGGATAGGCCCCCCGCCGTGTTCACGAGTCTCCGTTACCACGAGGCCGGGCCCTGTCGCGGGCCGTCCATCATTCGGGCAGCGTGCCCTGCACCTGGCCCGACAGGGCGTCGAGCACCCTCTGCTCGTCGTAGCCCAGGGGGAGGAGCAGGCTCTCCCCCGTCCGTGCCAGCACCTTGAGGTAGTGGGCAAGGTCGTACCGCTGGAACAGGTCCAGGCGCTCGCGGATCAGCACCTTCCTCCGCCAGTCCCCGGAGGACGCGTCGGCCACCAGGTACTGGACGCTGCGCCCCGGCTGGCTCTCCACCCCCTCGTCCTTGAGCTGGCGGAGGGCGGCGGCGCTCACGTTCATCTGCTGGTACTCGTCCAGCTCCTTGGAGGGGCTGGTTGTGAACAGCAGCTCGGCGGGGTCCACGTCCCCCGACCGCAGCAGGTCCGCCCGCCGGCGCAGCGCTCGCAGCGCCTCGGGCACCAGGGCCCGGAACCCCTCGGGGTCGTCCGCCTCGCGCAGCACGTCCAGCATCTCCTGCTGGGCCTTTTTGAGGAAGGGGGGCGTGTCCCGGCGACGCAGCTCGATGCCCCGGACCTTCATGGTGCCGTCCTCCAGGGCGCCGTAGTATCGGTTGAGGGCGCCCACCCCGGTGCCCTTGCAGGGCAGGAAGGCGATCCACTTGTACACTCCCTCCAGGTCCAGGTCGATGCCGATGAGCTGGGAGATGCGGTCCGAGACCACCTCGGGAGGCGTGGCCAGGGGAGAGGTCGGCAGCAGCCACATGGAGTCCACGATGCCGTGGAGCACCTCGTAGCCCGCCGCCTCCGCCACCTCCTTGGCGTCCAGCATCACCTCCCGGCTGGAGGCGGTGATGGACTCGTGGCACTCGATGCGACCGAAGCGGGCGTTCTTGTATCCCGTGTAGCCGAAGCAGGTCACCAGCAGCCACTTGAGGATGAGCTGCTTCTGCTCGTACTCGGAACGGCGGTCGGGCCGGTGGGACCGCATGCGCCTGAAGTAGAATCTGCGCTGGAGCACCGGCCGCAGCACCG
>JAUVEQ010000106.1 GCA_030594725.1 Methanobacteriota archaeon | reverse complement strand
TCTGGACGATGAACTACGAGGACAAGGAGTTCGTCCGTCTCCAGCACAAGGCCAGCGGTCACGAGGGTGAGGCCAAGGACACCCTGATCATGGCCATCCCGGAGTCCCGATACAAGAAGGAGGACATCGAGCGCATAGCGTCCGAGTTCAACGGGCACGTCCACGAGGACCCGGAGACCCTCTGGGAGGAGCGGTTCCTGCCCATGCGGATCAAGCGACTGGGTCCCTCGATAATCGCGGGCGAGGTCTATGTCCCCAACAACAGGCTGCTGGCATTCCTCGAGACGGTGTACAAGAAGTTCAAGGGGGACACCTACGGCATCGAGGGGACCCTCGGGAACGACGGTCAGAGCGCCGTGAGGGTCTACGTCCTTTCCGACGAGCGCGAGGACTTCGGTCTGGGCTTCACCACCCGATGGGGACTTGCCCTCAAGTTCCTCGCCCTCGCAAAGAAGTTCGGCGGCAAGACCTACCAGACCGGCCTCTACCTGGCCAAGGAGGCCCCGGCATTCTTCGGAGGCGAACGGCATCAACGCCTGTTCAAGTTCAAGAGCGAGGTGGACCCCTCGCGCATCATGAACCCCGGCAAGATAAAGCAACCGAGGAAGTTCTCGATAATCTGGGGGATCGCCGGACCGATCCTGCCCATGACCCGTGGCTTCGATCTCGGCGAATCGGGTGCGAAGGAGCCCGTGAAGGAGGACGGCCTTCTCCTGGACTGGAACGACCACGTCTACACGTGCATCGAGTGCGGGACCTGCAGGGAGACCTGCCCCGTGTACACCGAGCTCCGATGGCTCAGCTCCTCCCCCAAGGGTAAGATGTCCTTCACCAAGGACTTCCTCGCATACAAGACCGACGTGGACCCCTACATGTACAACCGTTACTTCCAGTGCACCCTATGCGGCAAGTGCAAGGAGGTGTGCCAGGCCGATATTCCGGTGTGCGATATATTCGAGCACATCAGGATGCGCTTGCACGACGATGGGCACGAGAGGCTGGAGGCACACGACATGCTCCTGGCAAGCATCCTGGAGAACGGCAACCCCTTCGGTGACCCCCGCGAGAAGCGGACCGAGCTGTACCCTGACGATGCCAAGGGCATGATAAGCCCGGAGAACCCTGGCGAGGTGGACGTCCTCCTCTTCGCCGGATGCGTCAACTCCTACCAGGACCTTGCCCTCATGAAGGGGCTCATGGGCATTCTCGACTCGTTGGGAAAGACCTACACCACCCTTGGGACCGAGGAGGGTTGCTGCGGATACGTCGCCCTCATCTCGGGCCTTTCCGAGTTCGAGGAGATCGGGAAGGGTTTGGCCGAGAGGTTGAGGACCAAGGGAGCAAAGCTCGTTGTAACCCCGTGCGCGGGATGCTACAAGACCCTCAGTCACCATTACCAGGAGCACGGCATCGAGCACGGGCTGGAGGTCCTCCACCTGGTGGAGTACCTGGAGCGCCTCATCAAGGAGGAGGGCATCACGTTCAAGAGTTCGTTCGACAAGAAGGTGGCCTACCACGACCCGTGCGACATCGGCAGGCACCTGGGCATCTACGAGCCTCCCAGGGAGGTGCTGAAGGCCGTCCCCGGCCTGGACCTTGTCGAGTTCCCCACCAACCGGAACATGGCCACGTGCTGTGGCGGTGGCGGCGCCCTCAAGATGGTTGACCTGGACCTGTCCAAGGACATCGCCTTCAGGAGGATAAAGGAGGCCATCTCCGTGGGTGCCGAGGTGGTCGTATCGGGGTGCCCCGCGTGCAAGGCCAACCTGAAGCTGGCAGCAGGAAGGGCCCGCAAGGAGAAGCTGGCGAAGATCAAGGTCATGGACGTCACCGAGGTGGTGGCAAGGTCCTTGAAGGGTTGATCATGGACGTTAGGAAGAGAACAGGAGTGAAGTGAATGAGCCCGGCACGATGCACTATCTGCGGCGAGGTGTTCATGAACAGCACCCAGGAGAACTGGTTGCGAGAGAAGATAGACGACCAGAAGGTGCTGGCCCATCTCCTTGCCTATTGTCCCGAATGTCGTGCACGTGGCCTCGGCTAGGTCAAGGGTCCATGACAGGCTCGGACCGGTCCCCCCCCCCGGCTCCTCCATGGCGCGGTAGAACTTGATGGTCTAGATGGATGAATCGTAGAAGTGCTTGTGCGATTGAAGCACGATGAACGAGGTTATGAACTGGACCCCGGCCATGTTCCTCAGGTTCTCGAGAAAGTCGGCCGCAGCACTGTGGTTCTTCAGCCTGAGCATCACGTGAAGGTTGAAGTCGCCCGTGATGGTGTGTATGCAACAGGCCTCGTCCAAGGCCTCGATCTCCCGTACGATATCCTCGAGCTTGGCACCTGGCCTGCTCCTCACCATGACAAGTACGGTGCAGTGCTTCCCCACCTTGGCGGGATCGATGATGCAGGTGAACTTCCTGATCACGCCATCATTGACAAGACGCTTGACCCGCTGGCTGATGGTGCCAGTGCTCATGTTGAGCTCCTTGCCGATGTTCCGGAACGAGAGCCTTGCGTCGTACCGCAGGAGCTTGAGGATGTTTATGTCCAATTCGTCGACCATGCTGTCTTCACTTTCCATTGTTACTACCTTCCGTTGAGATGATGAGAATGATAAGGGTCCATTTTGTGTTGGCTCAAGTCCTATCGATACCCTCAATCCTCCGCGACCAGACCGCAGTCGCACCAGCACTTGCCGCACTGGGGGTACGCCCTCAGGACCACGTTGCTCTCCACCCTGTCGACACCCTGGAGCCCCCGTACGGTGTCCAACACCGTCGCCGCGTGGTCGTTGTCCCTGCACCGCACGAGCACGATCATGTCCAGATCGCCGGTGACGTAGTGGATGCAACAGGACTCCTCGAGGGCCTTGAACTCATCGACGGTCTCATCGATGCTATGGGCAGGGTCGATGCGGACACTGAGGAACATGGGGACGTTGAGACCCATCTTGGCCGGATCCACCGCGGTCGTGAACTTCCTGATGACCCCGTTCTCGATCATGTGCTTGACCCTCTCGCTCACCGTGCCCGTGCTGATGTTGATCCTCTTTCCGATCTCCCTGTAGGAGAGCCTTGAATCCTCCCTGAGGAGTTGTAGGATATTCAGGTCCGTCTCGTCGAGTGTTTCCCTCGAGGTCATTTTAGTTCACCATTCCTCAGATAATTGGACAGTTGTCCGATGAAATGCGGTATACATCTGATGCATATCCAAAGAACATAAGGTCTCTCTATACAATTAACTTTTCCGTCGGGTCCGTTTCATTAGACAACCGGGGACATCACAACAGAAAAACCTAATGAATGTCCAAGTCTATCACCCTCACGGGCCACAATATCGATGGATGTCCAATCGAAGGGCGGTAGCGGTCACCTTTCCGGGAACGAACGCTATCCTCGGGCCTAGCGGGCCGATGCCCGCTGTGCGTCAGAATACGAAGGAGGATCGAGCCGATGTCAAAGAATGGAGTAGTTGACGAGACCGACCTGAAGATACTAAAGCTCCTTAGGATGGACGCCCGTCTCTCGTTCCGGGAGATAGGGAAACAGATCAATGTGAGCACGGGGACCGTCAGTGACCGTGTGAAGCAGATGCAACGCGATGGCATCATCAAGGGCTTCGTAACCGCCATTGCACCCGACAAGCTGGGCTATAAGGTGACGATGCTCGTGGAGCTCAACGTTGGTCGCGAAAAGAAGATGGAGGAGTTCGAGGCATCCATAATCGAGATCGCCGAGGCGTGCTGCATCCAGTACGTCACGGGTGACATCGATATGATGGTGCTGATCAGGTGCCTCAACCAGGAACATGCCACCGAGATGCTCGACAACATAAGGACCCTGGAAGGGGTCGAGATGGTACGAACGCACATGGTCCTCAAGTCGTGCACCCTCTGCGGTCAGTGCGGCTGTGATTGTGCTTGGGAACCGCCCTTCCTACAGAAGTTCTGACCGACCGCGTGCAACAGACCGGTGGAGCCAACGGCATGGGCAGGGCCATTGCTGCGGGGTCGAGATATCCCGTCAGCGATGGCCATTATCTGTAAAGAAGGAACAGCAGTATATTAGGTATAACATTTCGAAAATCGACAATCGTCATCCGAACGGCAGAATCGTGGGCCATTTGTTCACATAGAACATAAGTTTTATATCAATCCAATGAGGTGCGCCTATGAAGCGAACGGGTGGCGATCGTGGCCACATCATGATCGCTGCTCCTGCGCCGAAGACGTCGATCCCTTCAAGATCGGGGATGGAATGCCCTCACATCCTCCCTCACGGGGACACCTGGCCACGGTGACCCGTAGCCCCTGGCGGGATCGGAGGGCCGAATGGAACAGAGGGAACGCGCGAAAGGCCTGAACCGGTGACTAGGGAAGGGAGTTGAATGTCGGAGATCGAGAAGAAAGCCCTATCACCCATCCTTCGGCTGAACCTGTGGTTCTGGGTGACATCGTTCATACTTGTATTCCTCGCGATCGTCACCCTTGTGGCCCTCTACATCTACAACACGGAGGAGAAGCTCCCCACGGAGCTCTACCCAGAATCGTACTGGGGCATCCACATCACCAACTTCGTGTTCTACATGGCCCTCGGCTTCGGGGCCATCCTGGTGTCGGTCGCTCTTAGGCTCCGAAGGACCGATTGGTCCGCCGGGGTCTACAGGATAACGGACTTTGCCGCGGTCATCGCCTTCGTCGTGGCCGGCTTCAACATCGTGTTCGAGATCGGGGACATTCTGTGGCTCGTGGACATAATCCTCTACGGTCAGGTGGATTCACCCTTCATATGGGACGGGCTGCTCCTGATATTCTTCATCATCGCCGCGGCCGCCTACATGTACATGGCCATGGTGCCAGACCTCACTAGGACCTCCCTGAGGGTCCACGAGATCAAGGCGTTCTACAGGTTCCTGTCCTTCGGATATGTCGGTAACCCGATACAGCGTGTCCGCCTCAGGAAGATGGTGCTCAGGATGGCCATCCTCGTGTTCCTGGTACTCTTGCTGATGACCACGGTGCTCGCCTGGGCCTTCGAGGACGTCTCGCCCCATCCAGTATGGAACGAGGCCCTGACCGGGCCCTTGTTCATCGCCGAGGCGATAGTGTTGGCCTTGGCCGTCATCATCCTCATGCTGGCCGTCCTCCGATCGGCGGAAGGATTCCAGGATTTCCTCACCAGATCCCTGTTCATAAGGTTGGGGAAGGCCTTGGCATACGCCATCCTCCTGTATCTTCCCCTTTTCATCATCGGGACCTTAACGATGACCAGTGGCGAGGATAGCACCTTCGTGAGCCTCTCGGATTCCGTATGGAACAACGAGTTCGCATACCTCACGTGGGGTATCGCGTTCTTCGGCCTCGTGATCCCGCTCCTCATCGTCATCCAGCCTCGACTAGCATCCATCAGGTTCGTCGTGGTGGCCGCGACCATGACCGCCCTGGTCCTGATGTTCAAGATCTACATGGTGGTCGTCCCCGGGATCACCAGGCACCTCAATGCATATGGGGACGGTATCTACTGGCCGACCCTGGTCGAGTGGGTGCTCATAATAGGTTCCCTATCCTTCTTCATCATCCTGATGGTCGCGATGACCAGGTTCTTTCCGATGGTCTCGGTCTGGGAGATCGAGGACCAGATCAGGGAAGAGGACGACAAGGGGGTGAGGCCCGGATGATGGCCACCCTGTACCGTCCCATCTTCAACACTTGGATAGTCTTCATGATCGCGTTGATGGTCGGCCTCGTCGTTTGGATGACCGGCACGATAATGGGACTGGGATGGATCTTCGATCCAGATTACACCGACTTCCCTTCTCCCCTGTTGATGGTCCTCATATGTGCGGTCGGGGCGGGAGCGATCACCTTCATCTGGTTCTTCATGAAGAGGCCGGTTCTCACTGTCATTGCCATCATCGCCATCCCGATCGCCATATACGTGGTCATCATACTCCTGGATTGGGTCCTTGGCAACTGGGGGAGCAGGGTGATAGTCCTGATGATACCCGTCGCCCTGGGGATCTTCACGGGGATACAATTGATGCTCTTCATAAGGAAGAGGGCCGCTGCGGGTGTCTGGATCACCTTCGCTCTGGTGATCATCTTTGCTGGAGTCGTCTGGTGGGCCTCGTACATCGACTCTGACCTGTTGGCACTGGGGATCCTGCTCTACTACGGTGCGGCAGTGGGTCTATGCCTGGGCTACGCCGTGGTCTTCGTCATCTACACGATCTACATCAGAAGGAGTCTTGGAGTCTGATTCATGAAAGCACTTGTCGACATATTCGGAGAGCGTGTTACCTTCGAGCAGAACGAGCTCGTTCTCTACACCAGCGATGTGGGCATCCTCCCCGACGTTCTAGGCATAGGGGTCATCGACCTTCTGATCGATCGAATGCCAATGGCCGTGGTCCGACCGAAGAACACCGAAGAGGTCATCGCGCTGCTCAAGTACGCCAACAGAGAGAAGATCCCCATCGTGCCCCGTGGGGCCGCCACCGGAGGCGTGGGCGGGGCCGTCCCCGCCAAGGGCGGCATCGTGATCAACTTCAACAGCTTCAACAAGGTCGTCGAGATAGACAAGGAAGCGATGACGGTCACCGTCGAGCCCGGCATCATCTGGACCGACCTGGAGGACGCTCTGAGGGCCGAGGGATTGATGAACCGCACCATCCCCTCGTCGGCACCATCGTCCACCGTGGCCGGCTGGATAGCGTCCGGCGGTATCGGATACGGCTCCTTCGAGTTCGGTCCGGTCGACGACAACGTCGTGGCGGTCGATCTGGCCCTCCCCGATGGGGAGATACGTGAGATGGCCGGGACCGGTCTCGAGATGGTGTTGGGCTGCTACGGCTCCACCGGGGTCATCGTCAAGGCGACCCTCAAGGTCAAGGAGGCCGAGGAGATAGTGCCCGTCGAGCTGGGCTTCCCCACCCGGAAGGAGATGCTCGAGGCCCTCAAGGAGCTGGCGAAGGTCGTCCCGATGTGGACGTGCAACTTCGAGACGGAGGAGTACATCGCCCTCAAGAAGCTCTCCCAGGGCGAAAAGGCCGAGGCGATGGCCAATTCCATTCTCCTGGGCATACCAAGGGGACGGTACGACCTCGAGGTCTTCGAGAAGATAGCGACCAAGTCCCGAGGCAAGGTCCTCGAGCATGCCGAGGAGGCGTGGGCGGGCCGTTACCTGCCCCTCAGGATCAAGAAGCTGGGCCCGTCCATCGTGGTGGGCGAGGTCATCGTTCCTCTCCGGAGACTGGACGGCTTCCTTGATGACATCTACAAGAAGATGGGGGACGAGGCCTTCGGTATAGAGGGGACCATATCCAACAAGATGGAGGCCGCGGTCCGATTGTTCGTCCTCTCCGACGAGATGGCCAACTTCGGCCTCAACTATCTTGGTGAGTGGAGCCTACCGATAATGATGCTGAAGGTGGCAAAGAAGCACGCGGGCAGGACCTACCAGACCGGTCTCTTCCTGGGTAAGGAGACCAAGAACTACTTCGGCAAGGAACGCTTGAAATGGATATTCTCGTTCAAACGGGTGGTGGACCCCAACGGCATCCTGAACCCTGGGAAGATCGTTCCCCTGTACAGGTACGCGATGATCTTCGGCACCGCATCCCACTTCCTGGGCCTGATGAAGGGCAAGGCGTACAAGGCGCAAACGCCTCCCGACAAGGAGACCGCGTGGCTCACCGACTACTACGCCCACATCCAGAGCTGCATCTCCTGCGGTTACTGCCGCGACGGATGCCCGATCTACGAGGAGGAGCTATGGGAGAGCTCGTCCTCCAAGGGCAAGATGATGTACGCGAAGATGCTGACCCAGCTCAAGGTCGACGTGGACGATTACATCGTCGGCAGGCTGTTCCAGTGCACCCTCTGCGGACACTGCGCGGAGATCTGCCAGGCGGAACTTCCCACCTGCGACATCTGGACCAACCTGCGTCACAAGCTCGTGGAGCTGGGATACGGTCCCATCGAGCCCTACCCAGCGATGATGGAGGGAGTCGAGACGGTGGGCAACCCGTTCGGCGAGTCCAAGGACAAGAGGACCGAGATATTCCCCACCAACGCCAAGGGCCTCCTGATGCCTGGCGACGAGGGCGATGCGGACATCCTCCTCTGGGTGGGTTGTGTCAACTCCTACCAGGAGTTGAAGACCATCCCCAATCTCATGGCCATCCTGGACGCGGCGGACATCAGGTACCGGGTGCTGGGCGAGGACGAGGGCTGCTGCGGTTCGGTCGCCCACATATCCGGTATGGCCGGCTACGAGGAGATTGCCAACAGTGCCAAGGAGCGCATACTGGCGACCGGGGTCGATACCCTGGTCACCCCCTGCGCGGGTTGCTCGAACAACTTCAAGAACATCTACAAGAAGCATGACATCGACCTGGGTATCGAGGCCCTCCACAGCGTGGAGTACCTCGATCGGCTCATCAAGGAGGGCCGCCTCAAGCTCGAGGTCCCATTCAACAAGCGGGTGACCTACCACGACCCCTGCGAGGTGGGACGCCACCTGAAGATATACGATCCACCCAGGAACGTCATCAATGCGGTCCCGGGGATCGATTTCGTAGAGCTCCCGGAG
>JAUVEQ010000241.1 GCA_030594725.1 Methanobacteriota archaeon | reverse complement strand
GGGTAGACCGTGTTGTCGGTCCGGGGGTATGAGATGTATCCGCTGGTGTACAGGTCCTCGGCGATGTCCATCGCCCGGGCGGCTCCCATCTTCAGGCTGGACGCCTGGGCCAGGAACGAGGTGGTGTTGAAGGGCGCCGGTGGCTTCTCCTTCCGGGTCGTCCTCTTCATCTTGGTGACGGTGCCCTCCTTGGCCCCCTTCACGTTGGCCATGACCGCATCGCCGTCCGCCTTCTCGTTGAATCGCTTCTTCTTGTGGTGGGCACGGAACGCCTCTTCCTCGTGGGTGCAGTCGGCCCAGATCTCCCAGTACGGGACGGGCACGAAGACCTCGATCTCTATCTCCCGGTCCACCATGAGGGCCAGGGTCGGGGTCTGTACCCGGCCCACCGACAGGAAGTCGGAGCCCACCTGGGACGATGCCATGGAAAGGAACCGGGTCAGGACGGCGCCCCAGACCAGGTCGATGATCTGCCGGGCCTCGCCCGCCGATGCCAGGTCGTGGTCGACCTCCACCAGCTTCGCGAAGGCCTCGTTGACCTCCTGGGGCGTGAGGGCGGAGAAGTGGGAGCGCTTGACGGTCACCTCGCCGTTCTCCTCGAGGACCACGTTGAGGGCCTCGACGCCGATCAGCTCGCCCTCCCTGTCGTAATCGGTGGCGATGATGACCGCGTCGGCCTCCCGGGCGAGGTCCCTGATGGTGTCGACGATGTGTGGCGCTTCCGACACCTTGATGGGGTCGATGTCCACCAGCCTGCTCGGGGCGATGGAGAACCAGTTGTTGTACTTCTTGGGGTAGTCGACATTGAGGATATGGCCCCGCAGGCCCACCACCGCAACGTCCTCGCCCCGGTCGTCCGTGTACCTGTGCACGGGAACACGATGGATGGTGGTCCGCTTCGAGCTGCCCCTGGACAGGATGTTCGCTATCCTCCTGGCAGCGTTCTCCTTCTCCGAGATTATCAGAAGACCCATGCGAAAAGCTCCCGTTAGTCGCCATGCATGAGGCCGGATGTATATAATAATTCGCGCCGCAATCGGCATTCGAGGAAATCATGAAATAGGTAGTGTTGTCTTCCTTGCCTGCTAGGAGGGCATGAGATGGTCGACCATGTCATCGAGACCGAACACCTCAAGATGATCTATCCAGGCGGCCTCGAGGCGGTCAAGGACCTGAGCATCAAGGTCCGCCGGGGAGAGGTGTTCGGGTTCCTGGGCCCCAACGGGGCCGGCAAGACCACCGCGCTCAACATGATGGTGGGCCTGCTCAAGCCCACCAAGGGCCGCACACTGATCGACGGCGAGGAGGTCAAGCCCTGGTCCAGGACGGTGAAGGAGAAGATCGGCATCGTTCCCCAGGAGACCATCCTTTGGGAGAACCTCACATGCACCGAGAACCTGATGCTCCTTGCGAACCTCTACGAGGTCCCGAAGGAGGAGGGCCAGGCTCGGACGGCCAGGCTGCTCGAGGAACTGCAGCTGGCCGACAAGGCCGACGCCCGCGCGAAGGCGCTCTCGGGAGGCATGAAGCGACGCCTCAACCTGGCCATGGGCCTCGTGAACGAGCCCGATGTGATCCTCCTCGACGAGCCTTCCCCCGGCCTCGACCCCCAGACCCGGAGGGTGCTGTGGGAGTACATCGCGGACCTTCCCAAGAAGGGGCACACCCTGATCCTCACCACCCACGACATGGACGAGGCGGACTACCTGTCGGACAGGGTGGCCATCATAGACAACGGCGAGCTGCTCGTGCTGGACGAACCCCGGAAGCTGAAGGCCTCGGTGGGCGAGGGGGACGTGCTGGAGCTGGCCTTCGACGAGGGGGCGGACCTGCAGAAGGCTGCGGAGGACTTCACCTCCCTGGGTTACATCATATCCGCCAACGTCACGGCGGGTCGCGTGGTCATCAGGACGAAGGACGCCATGAGCCGGTTGCCAGAGGTCTTCGAGTTCGTGAAGGAGCATGACAGCGAGATCCGCGACGTCAGGTACAGGGGCAACACCCTGGAGGACGTGTTCATCGATCTCACTGGAAGGGCTCTCCGGGACGGTGATTGAATGAAGGTCATCGTCCTTGCCATCAAGGGGATAAAGGAGTCCTTCCGCGACATCAAGAACATCGCCTTCCTCCTCGCGTTCCCGTTGATGTTCCTTGTGCTCTTCCGCGTGGCCTTCGGGTTCGGGCCCGAGGCGACGAACACGTATGACATCCTGGTCCTCGACCAGGACGACGGCGAGGGCCCGTGGGACCAGACGGATCCCCAGTGGCTGCCCCTGTACAACGCGGCGATGGGTACCAACTTCACGGGCCCGGAGTTCTTCCACGCCGTGATATTGGAAGGCAAGACAGACACCGCGGGGCAGTACTTCGTCGACGAGATCCTCAGTACAGCCATATACGAGGACAACGAGACGAAGATGTTCAACATCAAGATGGTGAGCTCCCGCGCGGAGGGCGAGGACATGGTCAGCAAGGGGGATGCCGCGCTGCTCGTCGTGATCCCCGCCAACTACTCCAGCGCAATCCAGGGCGTCGTCGACCAGGCGATCGTGGACGAGGTCCGTGCCCACAGCATCTCGGTGAACGCCAGCTCCGACCAGTACGCCCACACCAAGTTGGAGCTCACGGGCGAGCTGGGGAACTTCGACTTCTCCTTCGCGTCCTCCATGGTCAGCGGTCAGCTCATGCAGTACCTGGCAATTCTCGAGGGGACGGTGCGCTACGCGGTGGGCTCGACCTTCCCCGACGGCCCCGCCACCCTGGAGGGTGGTTCGGTGGGGCTCGTCTTCGTGTCCATCGGCGAGACCGACGAGTTCACCCTCTTCGATTGGCAGGCCCCGGGCATGATCATATTCGCCCTCATGATGACCGCCATCTACGTCACGGCGACCCTTGCCACCGAGGTCAAGAACAAGACGCTGCAACGGTTGCGCCTCACGAAGATGACCAGTTTCGACATGATGGGAGGAACGACGCTCCGGTGGTTGTTCATCGGCACCTTCCAGCTCATCATCATGATCGTGGTCATATGGGCACTGGGCGTGAACTTCGCGGGTGAGTTCGGACCCACATTCGGGGCGATATTCCTCATCTCGCTGGTGGCGATACTCGCCTCCATCTCACTGGGCCTGATCATCTCGGCCTTCGTGGACGACCCGGAGCAGGCGGGCAACATCGGCACCGCCATCGTGATTCCCATGTCGTTCCTCACCGGGGCCTTCTTCCCCATGGACGTCCCGGCGGCCCAGTTGCTCCCCTGGACCCAGGCCTCGCTGGCCATGAAACAGGTCATGCTCTACGCGGACTGGGAGGCTGCTACGACCCACACCATGTACGCCCTCGTGGCCGCCGTGATCGTGTTCATAATCGGTGTGATAATATTCCAGCGCAAGAGGTTGCGGGCCTAGAGGTCAGTCGGGCGCGGCATCCGCAACGCCTGTAGGTGCAGGTGTATCCAGGTATTCCACCTCGAACCGTGTACGGTACCTCCGGAGAACCCAAAGTACCTCAGTGGCGAAGATCAGCGCTATCACCGCGTTCGCTATCGCATGGACAAGCTCGAACCAGAACGACAGGGCATAGATCGTGATCACCGATTGCCATGTGACGGGCACGAAGAACAGCTGGGACAGGTTGGTGATCCATCCGAAGAAGAACCCCCATGCGAAGCCAAGGACGGCCATTCCGATGCGGTTGATGTCCGGCCAGAACATCGCGATCAACCCCCCGGTGGCGCCGGCCGCTCCCCACGCGAACATCTGGAAGGGCGTCCATAGGCCATGGCCCAGGAAGAAGTTCGAGACCAGTGGGGTCAGGGCTCCCACCATGAACCCGGCCCGGGGTCCGTAGACCACACCTGCCGAGATGATGATGAAGGTGCTGGGCTGCACCTGGGGCAGGGCCGCGAAGGCCACCCGCAGGGCGATCGATGCCGCCGCGAGCATGGCGATGATCGCAACCTCGTACGCCGAGGCCCGCCCCTCCTCGAAGCTGGTGAACACCGCGAGGAGTACCAGCATGATGATGGCCGTGAGGAAGTACAGGATCACCGTCGAGGACAGGAGGAAGGTCAGCCATGGGACGTCCAGACCGGTCAGGCCCACAAGGGAGACCAGCATGGCGAAGAAGATCGTCGCCACCAACAGCAGGTCCCCCCAACCGCGACCACCGCCCTCGGTCCTCACCACGACGAGCCACCCCCCGCATTTCCCTTGCCATCGATCGAGATGTCCCCGGGCCCCAACGGCCTCTGCTCGGGAGGTATGTCCAGTCCCTCGGTGGCCCTCCAGAGGACAGGCGAGTAGGTGGGTCTCTCCTCGAAGACCCTGTGGGGAGGCCCCTCGACGACCACGGACCCCTCCTCGAGCACGACGTACCTGTCCGCCACCTGGGCGGCGAACTCCTGGTCGTGGGTTATCACCACCACCGCCTTGCCCGAGGCGGCAAGTTCCCTTGCCATCCCCGCAAGGCTTGCCTTGTGGGCCCCGTCCATCCCCCTGGTGGGCTCGTCGAGCACCAGCATCCGGGGGGCTCCCACGAGCAAGGCTCCCAGGGCCACCCGCTGTCGCTGACCCACCGAGAGGTCCCAGCTGAAACGCTTCATGAACTCCTCCAGGCCCAGCTGGTGCATCACCTCCGCAATGTCTTGGCTGGCCTCCTCCGGGCTCAGCCCCCTGTACTCTGCGGTCAGGAAGAGTTCGGCCTCGACGGATCGCTCGAACAGGTAATCGCTGGGGTTCTGGGTGAGCAGAGCCACGCGGCTCGCCAGGTCCGACACGGTCTGGTCCGTGGTGTCCTCACCCTCCAGCAGGACGCGGCCCTTCGATGGCCTCAGCAGACCGTTGAGGTGTCGAGCGAGGGTGGTCTTCCCAGAGCCGTTCGGCCCGACGAGTACCATCACCTCGCCAGCCCGAAGTTCCAGGTCCACGCCGCGGAGCACCTCGGGGCCGGTCTCGTAGGTGAAGCGCACCCCATCAAGCCGGGCCAGCACCT
>JAUVEQ010000338.1 GCA_030594725.1 Methanobacteriota archaeon | reverse complement strand
GGGTGCTTGGCCCCCGGAAAGGAGGACATCCTTCACATGCTGGATTTCGAATTCTCAAAGGAACAGAAGATGGTCCAAAGGACCATAAGGGAGTACTCCCAGGCGGAATTGGCCCCCTTCGTCAAGTCCTTCGACAAGGAGGGCAGGATCCCAATGGATGTCATCCAGGAACTGGCGGACATCGGTCTTCTCGGGGTCTCGATATCAAAGGAGTATGGTGGCATCGATGCTGACCCCGTCCTGGTGGGCATCATCGCCGAGGAGCTGGCGAGGGGGGACATCTCATGCGCCATACCCACCTTCTATCTGGTGGAGGCCACCTGGGGGCACATCCTCGACCTATACGGTACCGACGCGGCCAAGCAGGCGATACTCCCGGACGTCTCCAAGGGCACAGCCTTCCTGGGCATTGCCGCCACCGAACCCGACACCGGTTCGGACCTGGGCAACATGAGGACCTTTGCAGAGAAGAAGGGCGACAAGTACGTGCTCCGGGGAGAGAAGATGTTCATAAGCGGGATCCGGGAGGTCACCCAGGACCTGACGAAAGGGGGAGGCTACGTCACCCTCGTCCGGACCGAACCAGAGAAGGGAACCCGGGGGATGAGCCTCTTCTACGTTCCCCTGAAGGACACACCGGGTATCTCGACCAACGTCCTGGATGACTGGGGCCGCAGGGGGATATCGGCAGGCGGCTTCGCCATGGAGGACGTCGAGCTGCCCGAGGAGTACCTGATCGGCGAGGAGGGCAGGGGCTTTTACATCTGCATGGAGGGCTTCGACTACGCCAGGGCCATCATCGGCCTCGTCTGCTGCGGCGCCGCCATGAGCGTCCTTGAGCAGGCGATGGAGTACATCAAGATGAGGAGCACCTTCGGAAACCCCATAGCCAAGTACCAGGGGGTCCAGTTCAAGCTGGCAGAGCACTGGACAAAACTCGAGTCCGCAAGGCTGCTGGCCTACAAGGCCCTGTGGACCTACGGCAAGGCCCGGGAGTCCGACAAGATAGGACGGTTCGAGGTCACCAAGGTATGCGCCATGTCCAAGCTCATGGCGCCCATCCTGGCCTTCGAGGCCATCAACGATGCCGTCCAGTGGTACGGCGCCTTCGGCTACACCGCCGACAGCCCGCTTCACCTGGCATTGGAGGGCGTGAGGAGCTACTACTGGGCAGAGGGCACGATGGAGATCATGAGGATAATCGTCGCAAGGGAACTGCTAGGCAAGGAGTTCGTGGCCTACCGTTGAGTGCTGCCCTCAAGAGATGCCGAGGAGGCGTGCGGCGTTCGCGAAGAGGGCTCCCTCGATCAGCTCATCCGAGTATGGCAATTTGCGGAAGGCCTCCACGTTCCGCCTGATGCTCGGCACCCCCGGGAAATCGGAGCCGAACAACACCCTATCGACAACCCGTTCCAGCTTGGGGAACCACTCGGGGACCCGACCTGGAGGGATGCCGGAAAGTTCCATCCAAATGTTGTCGTGACGCTCGGCCATGAAGAAGGCCTGCTCGTACCACAGCCGACGTCCACTGTGGGCCATCACGATCTGCAGGTCGGGGAAGTCGACGGCGATGTCGTCGATCCGTATGGGTTCGGAGAAACGCTGGCGCGAGCCCTTGTAGATGGAGGTGCCCGTGTGGAACATCACGACCAGCCCTCGTTCGCTTGCCTCCTCGTAGACAGGATAGACCATCGGGTCGTCGGGAAAGAAGAACTGGGAGCTGGGGTAGAACTTGAGCCCCCGAAACCCCTCCTCCGCGAGCTGGGCAACGGTGCCCGCCTGGTCCGTCACCTCCAGGGGATGGAACGAGGCGAAGGGGGTGAGGCGGTCGGAGCCGGCACAGAGGTCCCGGACCCGGTTGTTGCTCACCACCCCGGTGGTCACGGGGGAGGTCTCTGCCAGGATGACCGCGTGGTCCACGCCCTGGTCGTCGAGGAACGAGAGGAGCCCCTCCTGGGTCTGGCACATGTCCAGCTGGGCCTCCGCCTCGGAGTTGACCAGGGATATGAACTCCATCACCCATGGATGCCAATCCGAGGGATTGCCCGCGTGGATGTGGAAGTCGATCACTCGTCCGTCGGCCATGAGGGATAATGGGCCCGTACTCTATTAATTCCATCTGCCAGGACCACCATATTGGAACACCAATATCTGGGCCTCTCGAATAATCTCATTATCTCGCACGCGATCATATGATGGCCTTCTGGGCGTTCTATCCTCGGTATAGCAATGTTTATATTATAGCCGTGTTATCACTATAATGTAGCCACTAAGTAGCTACAAACCTATGGAATGGTACCATGGCCGAGACATCGAAGTTCGAGGTCTACGGGCAGGAGATGCTCGAGAAGGAAGTGAAGAAGAGCGGCAACTCAGGTCGCATCTATCTCCCGCCCGATTGGATCGGCAAGCGCGTCAAGATCATCCGCATCGACGAGTGAAGACCCGCACCGGACTTCAAGATCTGGCCGCGGTCCACATCCGGGGGGATAAGACCATGGCAGAGATTCGAAAAATGACGAAAGAGGACATCAAGCAAGTGGCTACGATCCATCGCGCGATAATGCGCACCACGGCCCGGATCCTTGGTGAGTTCGACCTGGAACTTGAGTTCATGGACCTTCGCAGCACGTATCCTGAAGGATGCCTGGTCGCAGTCGAGAAGGGCCAGGTCGTGGGCTTTCTGATGTCCTCCCAGAAGAGCTGGGGGTTCGGACTTGTCACCTCCGGATGGATCGAACTTGTGGGGGTCCATCCCGACAAGATGGGAAGAGGCATCGGCCACGCCCTGGGAAAGGCCATCCTGGCCCATTTCGATGAAAAGAACATCGATGATGTGTACACCGCCGTCAAGTGGGACTATTCCGATCTTATCACGTTCTTCAAGTCCGTCGGCTTCGGCCGATCGGAGTTCATCAACCTGAAGCATGCTAGAGAGGAGTGAGCGAGATGATGGAGACGTTCAGTCAATGGTACGACGTACGACACGAGTACGCGAAGCACTGGAAGGAGAAGACGGGCGGCAAGGTGATGGGATACTTCTGCACCTACTTTCCCGAGGAGATACTCTACGCGGCGGACGTCCTTCCCGTTCGAATCCTGGGCAGCCACGAGCCCCAGGACGTTACCGAGCCCCACATCTTCGGCATGTACTGCCCATTCTGCCGAGACTGCCTGGCCCAGGGGCTCAAGGGCCGCTACGACTACCTTGACGGCATCGGCATCGCCCAATCCTGCCTGCACATCCGGCAGGCCTACACCAGCTGGAACCTGCACATACCCATAGATTTCTCGTACTACCTCCCCATGCCCAACGCCCTGCAGTCCCCCCACGCCATCCCGTACCTCCGGGAGGAACTGGTGGCCTTCAAGGAGGCGGTGGAGAAGTGGACGGGCAAGACGATCACCGACGACGACCTGCGACGGGGCATCGAGATCATGGACCACAACAGGAGGCTGATGACCGAGATCTACGAGCTGCGAAAGAAGGCCGCGCCGCCCATCACCGGCACCGACGCGATGCACATGGTTGTGTCGGGCCAGATGGTGGACAAGCGGGACCACTCGGCGGAACTGGAGATGCTCCTTCCCAAGCTCCGGGACCACGTCCCCGACCGGCCCACGGGCGAGCGGCTCATCATCATCGGGTCCGAGGACGACGACCGGGAGTTCCTGGAGATGGTGGAATCCCTGGGCGCCACCTTCGTCAC
>JAUVEQ010000083.1 GCA_030594725.1 Methanobacteriota archaeon | reverse complement strand
GCAAAGGCGCCCCCGATCATCCCGATGATGACGATATCGTCATCCACGGTCATCACCAATAATGCGACGCCCAGAAGGACGACGGGTCCGACCACGGCCAGCCAGATGTTGGAGCACGTGAATGCCGAGACAGATGCAGCTATGGACAGACCGAAGCCGATGAACAGGGAAACGGCGATGGCCGACTCGAAATTCCACAGCATCGCGAACCCGAGGAGGAATGCAAGACATCCATCGATCAGCACGATGATGCCGGCGGCGATCGTGGCCGCCCGCTTGGCGGTGATGGGAGGTCGGTAGGCGTACTGGTACGGGTAGGGGTAGGCCGAGTAGGGTTGTGGATAGGGCATCGGGGCCGGGGGGTAGGCCGGGAACTGGCCGGTCGGAACGGGCATGCCAGGGCCCTCCAGATCGACCCCGGTCCCGCAGTTCGGACAGTAGCTCATGTCCGACTCGAGAGGGCTCCCGCAGGCTGAGCAGAAGTTTGGCAAGGCACGACCCCATCGAACGGAGGGTCCCTTGCGCGTAAATACATTTCCATTTGGGTCGCGAGCTCGCGTGGATGCTGAGGGAGTCAATTATTAATACCACATTACCCAATCATTCAACGGGATGCACATGTCGCAAGAGAAACCGACCAAACTAGAGCGGAAGCTTACCAAGGAGCTCAAGAAGGAGGTCCACCGGGAGGAGATGGCCCTTCACCACCATCTTCAGAACCTGGAGAAGGCCGAGAAGCACCGGAGGGAGGCGGAGCACCTCCGGGAGCACCTGGCCAAGCTCCAGATCAAGGAGATCAGGCTCCAGGAGAAGATCCAGGAGCACGAGATACAGGCCAGGGATCTGGAGACCGTGCCCGCCGCGCTGCGGGACAAGATCTGAGGTCACCCCCCGTCCTCGCGTAAACCTAATAAGCCGCCTGGCCCCTACCTCGCCGGGATACCATGAGGCTACTGTTCATTCACTCGGACCACCTGGAGTACGAGTCACGCGAGCCCGTGGGCGACATCGCCGAACCGATAGAGGGCGAGCGCGTCCACCGCTTCGACGAGTGCCTGGTGGTCTTCATGACCGTGGAGAAGGAGGACCCCGACCACGGCGAGGGCCTGGTGAAGAGGGTCGCTGACGAGATAGCGGGCGTAATGGAACAGGTGGGCGCTCCCCGCATCGTCCTCTATCCATGGGCCCACCTCAGCAGTGACCTGGCGACGGCCTCCGTATCCGTACCCCTGCTCAAGGAGATCGAGCTGGAACTGCTGTCCCGGGACCTCATAGTTGACCGAGCGGCCTTCGGCTGGTACAAATCCTTCACCCTTAACTGCAAGGGCCACCCCCTGGCGGAGCTGGCCCGTCACATCAGCTTCAAGCCCGTGGGGGAGATGGGGGTGAGCAAGGCCGTCCTGGACGAGGAGAAGGTCCGCTCCACCTTCCACGTCCTCACCCCCGAGGGAGAGCTGTTCGAGGCGGACGGATTCAATTTCGGGGACCACGACGACCTGCGGACCTTCGTCCACCACGAGACCAAGAAGGACCGCACGGCCTCCGAGGAGCCCGCCCACATCGCCCTGATGCAGCGCCACGAGCTGGTGGACTACGAGCCCGGCTCGGACCAGGGCAACCTCAGGTGGTACCCCAAGGGCAAGCTCGTCAAGATACTGCTGGAACACCTCATCAGGGACCTGTGCCATCGCGCGGGGGCCATGGAGGTGGAGACGCCCCAGATGTACGATTACGAGCACCCCTCGCTGAAGAAGTACATGGAGCGGTTCCCGGCCAGGCAGTACGTCGTGCTGTCGGACAAGAAGCGCTTCTTCATGCGCTTCGCCGCCTGCTTCGGCCAGTTCCTCATCGCCAACGGGATGAACATAAGCTATCGCAACCTCCCGCTACGGCTCTTCGAGATAACGAGACAGAGCTTCCGCCGGGAAAAATCGGGAGAGGTCATGGGCCTCCGGAGGTTGCGCAGCTTCACCATGCCCGACCTTCACACCTTCTGTGCAGACATCCCCCAGGCCAAGGAGGAGTTCTTCAACCAGTTCGAGCTGAGCATGGAGTGGATGCGGTCCCTCCTCGTTCCCTACGAGGCGGCCTACAGGGCCGAGACGGGGTTCTTCCACGAGCACAGGGAATGGTACGAGCGCATGGTGCGCATCCTGGGCCGGCCGGTCCTGCTCGAGCTCTTCGACGAGCGCTACGCGTACTTCATCACCAAGTTCGAGTTCAACGTTGTGGACACCCAGGGCAAGGCGGGCGCGATCTCCACGGTCCAGATCGACGTGGAGAACAGCGAGCTGTACGGCATCGAGTACACCAAGGCGGACGGGACCAGCGCCCACCCCGTCATCCTCCACACGTCCGTGTCGGGCGCCACCGAGCGCTGCCTCTATGCGATACTGGAGTACCAGGCCCGGAGGATGGCCAAGGGCGAGAAGGGGGAGTACCCCCTGTGGCTCGCTCCCACCCAGGTCCGCTTCGTTCCCGTGGGTCATGCCCACATCCAGCCCTGCATGGACATGGTGGCCGTCCTGGACGGCGTGGCCAGGGCGGACGTGGACGACCGTGAGGAGAAGGTGGGGAAGAAGATCCGGGGCTCCGAGACGGAGTGGATACCCCTCACCATCGTCTACGGCGACAAGGAGGCGGAGGCGGGGGGACTGCTCCCGGTCCGGTTCCGCTCGGGGGAGACCCGGGAGATGACGATAGAGGAGCTTCGGCTGTTCCTGGAAGGTGAACTGGAGGGTTATCCGTACGAGCCCACTCCCTTGCCTGTAAGGATCTCATTGAGACCCGCTTTCCGGGGTTGAGGCCGGGCCTATAGGGGTACGGAGGGGACGTGACCGTCCGCATCGCATTCCCCATCCATCACACGGGTCGACGAGATAAGTAGCCCATCGTCGGCCAGGACCGGAGGAATCGCCACAAGGTCGAGGGGTCGCAGCCCCCGCTCCTTCCTCAAATGGTTGAGCTCGATCCCCGTCGGATGGGTGTTCACCGAGACGACCAGCACATCCAGGTCCTCCAGATGGATGGCCGGTCCGAACCTGTCGTCGATCATCTCTATGGTGTGATCCGACCTGGGATGGGCACCGTCGATGTACGCCCTCAGGGCCGCCTCCCGCTCCTCGTAGGGACGCACTCGCCTCGACCTTGACGAGTTGGCAAGACGGTCCGAGGTGAGGCCGATCAGGACCCGGTCACCGATCTCGAACGCCCTGGCCAGTAGGGTACGATGACCCTTGTGGACGATCTCGAAGGTGCCACCGAGCGCCACATGGACCATCGGTGGGACCCCCCTCTATCAGATCCCCAGGAACTGGAACGCCAGGACGATCACGAGGACAACCATGGAGAAGTAGAAGAAGTACATCGTGCGCTTGCGTTCCCTGACCTGTTTCTGGTGGCGGAGAGCACATTCTTCCGAGCACGTCTCCTTCTCCGTGGACATGGCCTTCTTGCATACGGGGCAATGCTTGTGCTGGACCAGTCTCTCAGCCATAATGGTCTCCCGCCAATGGAGATGCGGAGCCGATATAATAGGTTTTGGTCCGAGGGTTGATATACCCAAATCCCTCTCAACGAGCCGATGAGGTTGGGCGTCCTGTTCTCTGGCGGCAAGGACTCTTGCCTTGCCCTTCACCGGGCGGCGGAGCACGAGGAGGTGGTATGCCTGATCACCGTGGTGCCCGACAACCCGGAGAGCTTCTTCTTCCACACCCCCAACCTGCACCTCACGAAGCTCCAGGCCCAGGCATTGGGCCTTCCCCTGGTGACCCGACGCACCCCCGGGGTGGAGGAGGAGGAGATAGCCGACCTTCGGGCGGCCATCGCCGAAGCCGTCGATGCCCACGGCATCGAGGGCATCGTGACCGGCGCGGTGGGCTCCGTCTACCAGGCGACCCGCGTGCAGCGTGTCTGCTCGGACCTGGGACTCTGGTGCTTCAACCCCCTCTGGCAGCTGGACCAGCTGGCCCTCCTGGACCAGCTCATCGAAGGGGGATACCAGGTCATGGTCACCGGAGTGTTCGCCCCGCCCCTGGACGAGACCTGGTTGGGCAGGGTCATCGACCGGGAGACCAGGGACGCGCTGGCGGCCCTCTGGGAGAGCCACGGCATCCATCCGGCGGGAGAGGGCGGCGAGATAGAGACCACCGTGCTGGACGCGCCCCTCTTCGCAGGGCGGATAGAGGTGAGGTCCTCGACCCCGGACTACCGTCGCGACTCGGGGGTGCTGCACATCGACGAGGCGGAGGTGGTGGACAGGTGATCCTCGTCGTCGACCTGTGCCAGCGCGATCTGAGCAGCTCCGAGTTCGTCGAGCCAATAGCCGCCCTCGTCGGCGATGGTGCCAAGGTCGTGCGGTCCACGGACCTCGCGGCGGAGGAAGTGGAGACCGCCTCCGCGGTGGTGATTTGCGGAACGGCGTTGGTCGACGATGGATACATGGACCACATCGATAGGTTCGATTGGTTGCGCAGGACGCGGACCCCCGTGCTGGGCATCTGCGCCGGCATGCAGCTCATCGCACTGCTCCACGGAGGTCGCGTCGTGGAGAGGATGGAGATAGGCATGACCTCGATCCAACCCGAGGGGGCGGACCCCCTCATCAGCGGACCGATGGATGTCTACAGTCTGCACAGGTACGACCTGGAGGACCTGGACGAGTTCCATGTCCTGGCAAGGTCGGCCCAGTGCGTGCAGGCGATCGCCCACCGCGAGCGGGACCTCTTCGGCATACTGTTCCATCCAGAGGTCCGGCGTGGTGCGGTCGTCACCCGTTTCCTGGAGAGGTTCGCTCGGAAGGCCGACCCTCAAAGGTAGCTGCCCCGCCATGCCAGGGACGCTATGTAGACCGCGTAGATCACCAGCATGAAGGCTCCCTCCGTCCTCGTGAGCTTGTGGCCCGTCCAGAGTGTGGGTACCAAGAAGAGGCAGACAACGGTCATGAAGAGTATGTCCCACAGCATCACGGAGCTCACCGCGATGCTGCCGACCATGAAGGCGGAGATGCCCAGGATGAGCAGGGTGTTGAACACGTTGCTGCCGAGGACGTTCCCGACGGAGATGTCGGATTCGCCCCGCTTGGAGGCCACTGCCGATGTGGCAAGCTCGGGCAACGAGGTCCCAATGGCGATCATCGTGAGGCCGATCACGGCGGGGGAGATGCCCACCTCCTCTGCGATGAACACCGCCGAGTCGACAAGGATGTCGGCCCCGATGAGGATGCAGAGGATGCCACCCGCCAGCATGACGACGGCGATACCAAAGCCCATGTCCCCGGCTGGCGTCTTTACCGAGTCCTCCCTGTTCTTGTAAGCGTCCCGGGCGTAGTATCCAAGGTACGCGGCGAAGAAGGCCAGCATGATGAGGCCCGAGACCCGTGTCAGGTTCCCCGTCATCGCCAGGAGCAACAGGATGACGCCGGAACCCAGGACCAGCATGGTGTCCCGGGTGACCACCTGCTTCGAGACCTCCAGAGGCCGTATCACCGCCGCGATGCCCAGCACCAGGAGGATGTTGGCGATGTTGGACCCGATCACGTTGCCCAGGGTGATATCGGGCTGCCCCTTCAGGCTGGCCGCGATGCTCACCGACATCTCGGGCAGGGAGGTCCCGAAGGCGACTATCGTTATGCCGATGATGATGGGAGATACCTTGGCCCCTAGGGCCATCCGGGAGGCCCCACCGACCAGCCAGTCGGCGCCCTTCCAAAGGAAGAAGAAGCCCGCAATGGAGAACAGGAAGGCAAGGCCAAGGTTCACGGTGGGCGATACCGTCCACTGGATAATAGCCTTTCCGTCCGGCTCCCGGTCCTAGTCCAGTGGCTCGGGGACGACGATGCAACCCGTGTCGCCGACGCGGAAGGCGCCGCGACGCTTGGGGAGCCCCGGTTGGGTGACCTGGACGATGCCCTCGTCGGGTTTGAGCTCGACGATGACGTCGGCCAGCTGGAACAGCGTCCTCACCTGCCGTTCCTCGTGGAGGTCGGGCTCTATCATGAACATGGAGGACGAGCGGAAGCCCTTGATCTTGGCCCGCAGGTACGACAGGAACCGGTACACGCCCTGGGCCGAGACGTACATCAGGACGGTGTCGATGGAGTCGAAGACCACCCGCTGGTTGAGGACCCCTCGCGCCAGGTTCTCTGACATCGAGGACACGATGGCGTTGGTGAGCCGGGCGAAGTCGGCCACCGAGGACACGTACTTGACGTCAACAGAGTCCTTCAAGGATGGGTCGGACTGGGGAGAGTACGCGTCGATGAACACGTAATGCTCCGTGTAGGCGTCCAGCGTCCACTTCTTCTCCTCCATCAAGGTCACGATGTCCTCGGTGAAGTTCTTCGTGGTCACGTAGATGCTGGCGTTGTCCTCCTTCAGGCCCTGGTAGAAGTACTGTCGAGCGAGGGTACCACGGCCGGACATGGAGGGTCCGATGAGAAGGCCCAGGGCTCCGGGCTTCAGCCCACCGTTGAGGAGGTCGTCCAGACCTTCGATTCCCGTGCGGTGCCGGTGCACCGTGGACGGGGGTTTCTCTGGTTCGAAATCAATCTTCCTCATCGTTGTCCTCCTTTTCACCATCGCCTAGGGTTAGCCCCTCCTCGCTCATCAGGAGCTCGAATATCATCTCGAGCAGCTCCTCGGCCCCCGACCCCCGCACCGCTATGGTCGGGATCACGGGAACGTTGGATTGCAGACCCAGCCCGTCACGGACCTGGTCCGGGGTCAGGGACTCCTCCAGGTCCGAGAAGTTCGCTGCCACTACCAGGGGCAACGCGTATCCCTTGGTCAGCTGGAGCATCGTACGTGCCCTGGGGAACGTGTCGGGCTTGGTGGCGTCCACCACGAGGATCACCGCGACCGCCTCCTCGGCCAGGTACTCCAGGATCGGGTCGAAGTTCTCCTGGCCAGGCGTGCCGAATATGTCGGCAGCGAAGCCCTTGTAGTCCAGGTAACCGTGGTCCATCGCGATGGTGGTGCCCAAGCGGTCCACCGATACCGAGGACGTGGATATGGCCTGGACTATGCTGGACTTGCCGGAATGGAAGGGTCCCGTCACCAGGATCTTGGGGAAGAACACCCGGACGCCACCGGGCTGCATGACCTTGATGGGGACGACGAAATCGGGCACCACCTGCCCGTCTATCTTCTCCGCCCGCAGGAACTGGCGAACGATGGTGAGCCTCTCGACCGGCTGAAGCGCCAGCACCGTGTCGAAGGCCTCGCGGATGGTCTGTATGTTCTTGGGCTCGTAGCCCCAGGTGGAGAACAGGCCCACGAAATGATGTTCCTCGCAGAGGGAGCCAACGACCCTCATGAGGCGCTCCATTCCATCGGTCTCGCCCCCCTCGCACATGTCGATGTAGGACGAGAGGCTGTCGAAGATCACCACATTGCCCTCTGAGGTGAGGTCGCAGATGGACTCGATCATCGCGTTGGTGTCCTGGGGCGTGTCGAGCCGATGCTCCTCGTTGGAGGGTATGTTCATGTATCCGGAAAAGCTGTCCAGGATCCGGAGCTGGCCCGTGGATTCCCACTCCTCCAGGTCGAAGCCCATCAGGTCAGCGACAGCTCTGATGGCGTCGGCGGGCTTGTTGTTGACAAGGTACGTGACCTCCAGGCCCTCCTTGAGGGCCGCCACGGCGGAGTTCACTCCGTATGGCGCCGGGTCTATACCTGGAGAGGAGATGAACAGAACGCGGGTCGGGCCCTCCGCGAGACGCAGCCGCTCGTCCACCAAGCGGATGCCGACGCGGAACAGGTTCACGGTCGCAACCCCACATCTCATTCCATCGCGGGCACTACCTGAGGCCAGGCTGCACGATGAATCCAGACTTGTCGATGTCAACGGACTGTTCGCCGGTCAGATGCTTGGTCCCACGCATCTTGAGCACCTCCAGATACTTCCGGCGGGCGTTCTCCTCACGAGGATACGAGAGAAGGACGATGCAGTCCACCATGTAACCCTCCATCGCTGTGATGATGGAGGAGAAATCGAACTCGGCGGTCAGGAAGCTGACGCAGTTGAACGCCTTCATGTAGGTGATTAGGTCGTGAAGGAACTCGCGGTAGTGCCGGTCGTCGTCGATGGCGATGCGCATCACGGACACGGGGTCGATGACCAGGCGGTTGGGTGAGTACCTGTCGACCTCGGTCTGTATCACGTCGAGGACAGCGGCAGGATCGTCGCGCAGGGCCTCGCCCACGTCCACGAACACCACTCTACCCTGGTCGATCAGGCTCTGATCGTAGAATTGGAACGACCCAAGGAACTTTTGCACGACCCAGTTCGGCTCAGAGATGGCGGTGATGAACATTCCCGTCTCGCCCTTTCGGGCTCCGTAGAACAAGCTCTGCACCGCTAGGGTTGTCTTCCCGGTTCCAGGCGCTCCAGCGATGAGCACCGCAGAAGGAAGAACGAAACCGCCCTCGATCATCTCGTCAAGACCAGGAATCCCCGACTCGACCCTGTCCATCACGACTATTCCCTCCACTACTTGTGAACGGATGGTGGTAGGTGATTAATATAGATAATGGCATGATTCGCGAGGGCCGGAACCAGGATCCCTATCCAAGGCACCATCTGGTCAGCCCACCACCATCCCTATGCTGTTTGCCACATCCGTTATATATGACCACGGTGTCCCGTTGCCCATGAGCGATTACGAGGGGAAGCGGACCCAGGATACGTTCACCTGGAGGCGCATGGTCTGGCCCTACATGCTGACGTCCTATCCTGACGGTCGGCGTGAGGTCGAGGTCCGGGACGCGATCTGTCCCCGGTGCCGTGCCAGGGCCAAGGTGACGACCGTCGGCGAAGGGGTGCTGGTCCAGTGCCTTCGATGCAACATCTCGGAGAACTACTCACCCTTCGGCTCGTACGAGGAGCTGAAGGAACACGTGGCCACTCTCATACTTGGTGAGCTCGAGAGCAAGGCCTGAAGCCATAGCGGCTCACGTTCCATCAGGCCCTTCGCGCATCTCACGAACGCGGATCGAGACCAATCCCTTGAGCTCCCCCAATGTCGAGAGCTCGTTGATCTCCTCGGCGGGAATGATGACGGTCACTCCGGAGGGGTCCTTCCTTAGGAGCGCGGGCAGGTACACATCCACGACACCGTAACGCTCCTTCAGCTCGTCCCGGTGGAGGAACTCGACGGGGTAACCGAGCTCGTCGACGAACTCTGCCCACTCTCCACGCATCCCGGTGTTGTTGAAGGTGAGGGCGCAGAGATTGCACTGGTAGGTGCTGGGTGAGAAGTTC
>JAUVEQ010000171.1 GCA_030594725.1 Methanobacteriota archaeon | reverse complement strand
TCCGGCGAGGCGCTGGACAGGATAGCCAATTATCCAGGTGTGGCGGCCATCGAACTGGACACCGAGGTCAAGGTCGCCCTGGACGACAGCGTTCCCCTGATCAACGCCGACGACATGTGGGCCGAGATCAATGGCTCCGGGGACAACATCACCGGGACCGGCATCGTCGTGGCCGTGCTGGACACCGGCGTCGACTACTCCCATCCGGACCTGGGAGGCACCTCGGTCCGTGCCACCGACCTGGCGGCCATCGCTTCTGGGACCCACAGCAGGATCATCGGTGGATGGAACCTGATCAGCGACATCGCCGACTTCTGGGACGGTCACTTCCATGGCACCCATTGCGCGGGGATCGTCGGCGCCAACGGCACTGTCGTGGGAGTGGCTCCCGAATGCGACTTCCTTATCTACAAGGTGCTCTCCGACGGCGGGTCAGGCCCCACCAGTGTGGTGATCAGCGGCATCGAGCTGGCCACCGACCCCGATGACGACGGCGACACCTCGGACCATGCGGACGTGATCTCCATGAGCCTGGGCGGCTTCGGCCATCCCGACGATGCCAAGTGCAAGGCCGTGGACAACTCGATGGATGCGGGTGTCGTGGTGGCGGTGGCCGCCGTCAACGACGGCCCCGACTACGAGACCATCGGTAGCCCGGGATGCGCAAGGAAGGTCATCTCCGTGGGCGCCACCTCGAAGACCGACGTGCTCGCGTCGTTCTCCTCCGTCGGTCCCTCCGCGGTTTACCAGATCAAGCCCGACCTCACCGGACCCGGGTTGTACATATACTCCACCTCCAAGGACAACACCTACAGGTACGCCAGCGGGACCTCGATGGCCACGCCCCACGTGGCCGGTGTCTCGGCACTGCTTGTCCAGTCCCACCCCGATTGGACCAGCCAGCAGGTCAAGCAGGCCCTCATGGGCACCGCCAAGGACGTGGGTTACAACCAGTACAAGGTGGGAGCCGGTCGCATCGACGCGATGGACGCCAACTCGACGGTCATGTTGGCCGACCCGCCAAGCGTGAGCCTCGGCCGCCTCTCTGCCTTGTCGAACACCACCACCTTCACGGTCGATTTTGAGAACCTTGCGTCCGGTTGGACCAATGGTACGCTCAGCTGGTCCCTCAAGTTCGCGCTGACCCCCCTGTTCTCCGACTCCGGGGACAACACGGACCTGTCATCGATGCTCACCGCCAACACCTCCTCGGTGAACATCTCCGGGGACGGCAAGTTCACAGTGAAGTTAACCTTGACCTACGACCAGACCTCGTCCGTGGGTCACCACCTCGGCGAGTTGACCCTCACCGCGGGCGGGGACTCGATCCACGTGCCCCTCGCCTTCTACATCAGGTCCCCCGTGCTCCTGGTGGACGATGACAACACCGACGAGTACTCCCCGGCCCCCTACAACAACCACAACCCTTACACGACCCTTTGGTACCAGAGATTGGACAGCTCCATCAAGATCGGAAATGCCCTCAACGGGCTCAATGTGGCCTTCGACGTGGTGAGCGTGAGGACCTGGTACGACGGCCCCGATTACGCCAACCTGTCCCAGTACAGGGTGGTCATCTGGAACACCGGTTTCGACTACGCGCCCTACGGCGAGACCCTCACCGACGACGACCTAAAGGCCATCAACCGATACGTCGACGGCGGAGGGAACCTGTGGCTCAGCGGATCGCTGATCCTCTACGATCTGTACGGTAGCGTCAACCAGACGAACATGGCCACGACAGATACGATGAGGGCCATCTTCGGGATGAGCGGGTACACCCGGTACGCGGGCACTCCCGACCCCGTGGGCGGCACGACGGGTACATTCATGGCCGGCGACTCGTACGACGTGGACACGGGTACCTTCGGGAACACGGACTACGGCGGGAACCTCACGCCCGCGGATGGCTCCTTCCAGATACTCACCGGCAGCGACACCGACAACTGGGGTGCCCCATGGACGAACATCACCAGCGGCATCGCCAGGGACTCGGGCACGAACAAGACCGTCTTCACCGCCTTCGAGTTCGGCCATATCAAGGTGGTCGCTGACCAGCGGGACCTGGTGGACGAGATCCTCACCTGGATCGACCTGCGGCCCCACGGGACCTTCTCCTTCACGGGTAGCCTCAAGGAGGGTTCGGAACTGTCCTTCTCCGCAAGGGTACTCGACAGCCGGGCCACCGAGATCTACAATTTCGAGTGGGACTTCGATTACCAGGGAACGACCTTCGACAAGGAAGCCACGGGGAAGGCCGTCACCCATACCTATCCCGACGATGGCAACTTCACCGTCGGACTGCGGATCCTCGAGACCCGCACCAACACCGTCTCTCCCGTTGTGACCTCCACCCTGGACGTTATCAACTTGGCCCCGGAGGCACACATCAGCACCAGCTCCCCCGGGGACGAGGGCTCGCCCGTCAGCTTCTGGGGCAACGCCAGCGACCCGGGGAATGTCGACACGTTCACGTGGGAGTGGGACTTCGACTATGACGGGGTCAACTTCAGCGCCGACTCCACCTCGCGGAACCTCACCTACACCTACCTGGACAATGGCGTCTACACCGCTGCTTTGAGGGTGACCGACGATGAGGGGTTGACCTCCGAGATCAACACCTCCTCCGTGGTCGTGAACAACCTGCCACCCACTGGCAACATCTTCACGCCCGGGGTCGCCAACGAGGGCGACCTGGTACCCTTCACGGCCGCCGTGGACGACCCCAGTCCCCTCGACACCATAAACGTGTCCTGGGACTTCGAGTACGACGGGAGGACCTTCAACGCGATGGCCTACGGGACCTCGGTGAGCCACACCTACCTGGACGATGGGTCCTTCACGGTCTTCATGCGGCTTCGGGACGATGACGGCGGCGTCACCAACATCACCATGGTCGTTCTCATACGCAACGTCGCTCCCGATGCGGACTTCGAAACGACCGCGCCGGCCCTCGAGGGCGGTGTCGTCGATTTCAACTCGACAGTGGATGACCCCGGCGAGCTGGACACCCACATCTTCGAATGGGACTTCGACTACGACGGGCTCGTCTTCGATGGGGATGGGACCCGTCAGAACGTCAGCTGGCAGTACTACCAGGATGGAGAGTACACCGTGGCGCTCCGGGTCACCGATGACGAAGGCGCGTCGGTCATAGTGACCAAGGAGATAACCATCTTGAACTCGGCCCCGGAGGCCAGCATTGACCCGATGGACCCCTTCGACGAGGGACAGTCCGTGACCTTCACCGGTAAGTTCAACGACACTGGCAGGTTCGACACCCACACGTTCCTGTGGGACTTCGGGGATGGCACAACGTCCACCGATAGGAACCCGACCCATTCTTACATGGACGACGGGTACTTCACCGTGACGTTCAACGTCACCGACGATGCTGGGGACTTCGGTACCTCCACCCGTGACTTCCTTGTGCTGAACGTGGCGCCCAACGCCACCGTCGCGGCGTCCCCGGACCACATCAAGGAGAACATGACCGTGTACTTCCAGGCGGAGGGTCGTGATCCGTCACCCCTCGACGCGGCGAACCTGTCCTACACCTGGAACTTCGGTGATGGCGAGTCGTCCAACAGTGAAGAGGTCTTCCATCTCTACGTGGATGACGGCTGCTTCACCGTGACCCTCACCGTCCAGGACGACGACGGCGGCGTCGCCTCCTACACCCTCCACGTCATCGTGGACAACGTTGCGCCCAGGCTGGAAGCGGGGGCGGACAGGGAGTACATCAGGGAGGGGGAGGTCGTGAACTTCACCGCCCTTATCGATGACCCCGGGCCCCTGGACACCCACACCGCCCTTTGGGACTTCGACGACGGGACCACATCCGACCAGCTCGCCATCACCCACAAGTTCCTCGATGACGGCAACTACATAGTGGTCCTCACCGTGACCGACAACAGCGGCGGGACCAACACCACCACCTTCAGGGTCGCGGTCTCCAACGTCCGTCCGACGTTGACGGCGACCGCGAACATCACCGAGATCGACGAGGGCAGCGTGGTAGCCTTCACGGCGGAATGGACCGACCCCGGCGAGCTCGACGAGCACACGATCAGCTGGGACTTCGGGGACGGGACCGAGTCCAGTGTCCAGAACCCGACCCACCAGTTCATGCAGGACGGCACCTTCACCGTCCTTGTGACCGTGGCCGACAACGACGGGGGTCAGGCCTCCAAGCCCTTCGTGATAGAGGTGAACAACGTCGCACCTGTGGCCACCATCTCCGCGGCCATCACGCAGATCGACGAGAACGGCACGGTCCAGTTCGCGGCGTCGGCGACCGACAAGGGTCCCTTGGACACCGTGACGTTCCATTGGGACTTCGGGGACGGCTCGGACCCGGACGACAAGTACGACTCGGAGCCAAACCACAGGTACGTCGACAACGGAGTGTTCCGTGTGACCCTCCGGGCCATCGACAGCGACAATGCGATCTCGTCGCCGGCGGCCGTGATGATCACTGTGAACAACGTCCCGCCCAAGAACCTCAGGGCCTCTGCGGACCTCACACAGGTCACAGTGGGCAAGGCCGTCACCTTCTCGGCGTGGGCCGAGGACGATTCGCCAGAGGACGAGATCTTCTACACCTGGAACTTCGGCGACCTCGACACCTCCACTGAGCGGTCCGTCTCCCACATCTACCTGAGCACGGGCACTTACAAAGTGATCCTCATCGTTTCCGACGATGACGGGGGACAGACCCGGTGGGACACGACCATCGTCGTCCTTCCCGACATGGACGGAGACGGCATCCCCGATGACGAGGACAAGGACAAGGATGGCGATGGTTACGACAACAACGACGACGACTATCCGACAGACCCGTCCCGATACAAGAACTGGACGCCCATCTACCTCGGCCTTCTGATCGCCGTCGTGGTCCTTGTTGCGGTAGCGGCATACGTGATGAGACCTCGAAGCCGGGAGTGAGCACCGGACCGTGAGGGTGGCGGTGACGCGTCCGCCCAGCCGTTTCTCAACCCTGGTTCTCGGGACGTGAACGTTAATAACGGCCAAGGATTTCCCCCGACCGTGGAAGCCCCGCCCTTCTCCCTGTACCTCGTCCCCGTGGGCGAGGAGGACGCCTCCGTGATGGAACATCTGGCCAAGGAGCTCGAGAACCTGAACGTCCAGATGGTGATGGAGCATAGGATCCCCGCCCCCGAGGACGCCTTCGACGATAGAAGGGGGCAGTACGTGGCCCGTTCCTTCCTCCGCCTGCTCGGGGCCTACAACGGCGACCGGATGCTCGGTGTGACGGACCGGGACCTGTACATGGCGGGTCTGAGGTTCGTCTTCGGTCAGGCCGAGGCACCGGGCCGCTCGGCCGTCATCTCGATGAACAGGTTAAGACGGGGTGTCAGCGAGCAGGTGTTCCTTGAGCGGTGCGTGAAGGAGGCCAATCACGAGCTGGGCCACACCTTCGGCCTTGGCCATTGCGACGACCCCTACTGCGTGATGCACTTCTCCGTCTCCCTGGCGGACACGGACCTCAAGTCCCGGGACTACTGCAAGGGTTGCACCATCGACCTTGTCGATCTGCGCCAGGATTGGGCCCGGGAGAAGGCGGCCCGTCGACGGTGAGGTCAGTCCCCGAGGATCTCATCGATGGCCTCTCGGAGGACCCGATAGGCTTCCTTCGGGGTCCCGTCTCTACCCACGAGCCCGAGATTGGAGGGTATCACCGTGTCGTCGAGGAGTGCCCAGACGCAAAGGCCCGACGCGTTCAGCTCGCCCGAGGTCTGGCGGAGGACCTCGGCGAGGGCACGGGCCTGACCACGCTGGCCCGACATCACCGATTCGACCCCGAACTCGGACACCCAGAAACCCAGCTCCTCGTTGGTGGCGGCCTCGCGGTACTCTCGGAGAGAGCCCAGCTCGTCCGCCGACAGCGTATAGAGGTCCACCCCGATGGCGTCTATGTTGAGACCCGGTTCCGAGAGGGCCTCCACCAGCTCGATGCCCTGCTCGGGCTCGATGGCCACCTCGATGAGAACGCGGGTCTCGTTGGACAGGGCGTATATCTCCTCGCCCAGGGAATCGATCACGGGGATCCATACCTCCACGGGCAGCTTCTCGCCCAGGTTGACCGCGACCTGACCGTTCGGTTCGAAGAACGGCAGGACCCACGCGGGCTCGTACAGCTCCACCAGGAACAGGGTCTCCTTCCGTATCTCCTCCACGTACTCTTCGAAGGTGGGAGGATCGGACTCCCACTGGCTGCTGCCGAAGGGTCCGAACATCAGGTCCATGCCAGCATCGCGGATCCTCACAACGGCGGAGTCAAGCTTGACCATCTCCCTAGGGTCCTCGATGAACTCCTTCTGGAGGTCGTATCGGATGTAGGCAAGGCCCAGGTCCCGCGCCCTGTCAACCTCCTCGTCCACCACCGATGACCAGTCTGGAACCGCGAAGCGGCGGTCGGTGAAGGCCCTTCCTATGGCAGCGAACTCGAAACCGGGCGAGACGCCGTAA
>JAUVEQ010000063.1 GCA_030594725.1 Methanobacteriota archaeon | reverse complement strand
GACGGGTCCTCTCGGGTAAGCGTGGCGGACGGGGTCCGGTCGCGTGGAGAACGCCTTCCGTCAGTAGCGGGTGTGGCCCGGGAAGGAGGGGCTTATATGCAGGCCTTGTTGATAGGACTGGCTCTGAGCAAATGTATAAATAGCTCACCCCTCATATAGAACACACATACCACTTAATTGTAGGGAGGTGAATGGATAACAGCTGATTGGAGGGTTACTGGATATCTTATGCGAGAGTGGGAAGAGCAATTGAAGAACCCGCAGGTGTGCTACGTACTTCTGAACACTAGCAAACGGGGCCACGCTAGGGTAGCGGAGGTCCTGAGCGAGTCACCGGACGTTGTGGAGATCCATAACGTGACCGGGGATTACAACATGGTCGTCAAGGTATCATCCGACGACATAGAGCAGTTCGCTGGGACGTTCTCGAGCAGTCTGAAGCGCATTCCCGGCGTCAAGCAGGTAAAGACCCTGATCCCGACCGCCTTCTGACGGTCGCAGTCCATCGTAAGGACCCGAATGGCCCTTAGGCCATTGTACCTTTTCATCCACCCCCTTATCCAGCTTGGGCAATGGCGTTCGGCGGAACCCAACTCGGAAGGTTTATCTACCCAGGTCCCAAATCCACCCGTGGTGCAACCGTGGACAGAAGAGCGCTTGCGATTCTCGCCATCCTACTACTTCCCGCCTCGACCCTCATGCTTGCCGCGGGCCCTGCCTTCGCCGGTGACGCCGGCGGCGACCCCATACCGACCGCGGCCCCTGTCGACGTGGGGCCAGTGACGCTGATATCGGTGGAGTATCCCAAGAGCCTCGACCCCTTCGACTACTCCGACGTCCTCGTGCTCATAAACAACAACTCGGCCATGTCGGTGCGGGTGGGGGAGTACTTCGCGGATGCGAGGGACGTTCCCGACAAGAACGTTGCGTACCTGGACGTCCGCGCCCGGGAGGTCATCAACAAGGACCAGTTCGAGGACCTCAAGGACCAGGTCAAGGCCTACATGGTCACCAACGAGCTGGTGTCCAAGATCAACTACATCGTCACCACCAAGGGCTTCCCCTTGAAGATCTGGAACCAGAGCCTGATGTTCGAGGCCTGTGTCGACGAGGAGCTGGCCATCATCTTCGGGTCCCGGGAGTACCAGATCGGGAACTACTACTACGTGGCCAACCCCTATGCGGGTGATCGGGTGTACTTCTCCCACGGCGAGCAGGGCATGTACCTGGTGAACCGCCTCACCGGTTATGACTGGGACGATGTCAAGGGCCTCATCGACCGGGTGAACGAGACCTACGGCAACAGGGGCCAGTTCGTCCTGGACGTGGACTCCTCCAAGGGCTACTCCACCGGCGGCTACGGTGTGGGCAACACCTGGATGCGCAACGCCCGTGACATCCTGGAGGAGCGCGGCGAGGACGTGCTCTTCAACGAGAACCGCACGTACGTCAAGGGGGAGACGGACGTGATGGGCTACTGCAGCTGGGGCTCCAATGACGCCTCGGTCAACGGTCCCGGCGCGAAGCCCGGGAACACCTGGGTGAACGGCTCCATCGCCGAGACCTACGTGAGCACCGGTGGTCGCACCTTCACGCCCCCGCCATACTACGGCCAGTCCATGATAGCCGACTGGATCGAGGAGAACGTCACCGGCATCAAGGGCTACGTGTACGAGCCCTTCCTGAGCGCCATAGCCCATCCCGACATACTCTTCGAGCGATACACCGCGGGCTTCAACCTGGCGGAGAGCTACCGCATGGCCTCGGCCATGCTGGGATGGATGGGAGTGGTCGTCGGGGACCCCAAGTGCAGCCCCTACCGCGACATACCCGACCTGTACATCCACGACACTCTGCTGTCCATTTCAAACGAGACCCCGGCCACTGGCGACTCGATCACCCTCCGGGTGCAGGTCAAGAACTTTGGCGGACGGGTGGACGACGCCAACATCACCCTGTTCCTCAACGGCTTCCCCATCCTGGTCACCAACATGACCTTCGACACCTTCAGCCTCACCACCCTCGACATCGTCCTGACGGCGCCCGAGGAGGTGGACAACCACGAGCTACGGGTGATACTGAACGACGGTTCGGACCCCTTCTTCGAGACCCTGATGGACAACAACGAGGCCGTGATCGAGTTCACCACCAAGGAGAGGTCCGTCATCACCCTCACGGCCTCCGATGACGACGTCATGACCCTCGACACCATCCGTTTCACCATCAATTTCACCAACATCCCCCGCGTCGTTGACCGCTACTACTTCGATTTCGGCGACGGGAGCCCCCTCTCCATCCTGCAGACCAACGAGACCTTCCACTACTTCGAACAGGACGGTGTGTACAACGTCACGGCCTGGGTGCTGGATGTTGATGACGTGCTCAGCCGTCAGGCCCGCGTGCAGGTCACCGTCCACAACCGGGCCCCCGTGGCCATCATCGACCTTCATCCACCCGAGGCACCGACGGGAACGTACTTCTTGCTCAACGCATCGGCCAGCTCCGACATGGACGGCCAGGTCACGACCGTCTTGTGGGACCTGGGTGACGGGAACACCTCCATCGAGTTCCAGACCAACCACGCCTTCTCGCTGCCGGGCGAGTACGTCATCAGGCTCAGCGTATGGGACGACGACGGTACGATGGCCACCGCAACACGGCGGATCAACGTCCTCAACCGACCACCGGTCGCAGTGTTCGTCTTCGAGGGCAGCGAGATATGGAAGGGACGTTCCGTCACCTTCGACGCGACGGACAGCCGGGATCCCGACGGATGGGTGATCCAGTACGAGTGGGACTTCGGGGATGGCTCCTCCGGGGATATCTCCCATTCGCCCCTGGTCAATCACGTCTTCGAGGTGGCCGGGAAGGTCACGGTGACCCTCGCGGTGGTCGACGACATGGGTTCGTACAGCCAGGTCTCGGCCGACTTCACCGTGCTCAACAGGGAACCCGTGGTAAGCCTGATCGCGGACCCGACCGACCTGCTCACGGAGGAGGTCGTGTTCATCGACGGCTCCAGGTCCTACGACGACGATGGGCAGCTGATGGAGTTCGAGTTCAGCGTGGTCGACCCCGATGCGGGATACTCGGTCCTGCAATCGGGCAGGACGGAGACCGTGACGTTCAAACCCATGGACGACGGGATCTACACCATCTTCCTGGCCATCACGGACGATGACGGGGCCCAGGTGGTGGAGTCGGTGGAGCTCAGGGTTCACAATCGACCGCCATCGTTGGCGCTGGACGCGGAGACCGCTGCCCTCGAGGGCACCGTGGTCGAGGCTCCGACCACCCTCTCACTGGGTGTCATCACCGATGACATCGACGGGGAGGTGGACAGGATCACCTGGTACCTTGGGGACGGCGGAGAGATACTCGCGACGGGTCCCCGTGCGGACCTACCGGTGGACGAGGAGGGTGACATCGTGATCATCATCATCGCCTCCGACGACGACGGGGCCGCGGTGGAGGCCATGCTCAACCTCACGGTCAACCTGCCACCGCAGGCCACCTTCACCATGTTCCTGGAGGGCGTTCCGTTGGAGATGGTCGACCTTTACCCGATGCGGATGATCACCTTCGACGCGGGCAACTCATCCGACCCGGGAGGAGTGGTCAGGTACCAGTGGGACTTCGGGGACGGTCTCTTTCAGGAGGGACCCACCCTCATCCACGCATACGAGACGCCGGGGCTGTACACGGTAACCCTTAAGGTGACCGACGGCCATGGCGCCACCAGCGAGACGTCGCTGCTGGTGACCGTCGACGAGGAACCCAAGGTGGAGGAACCGATCGTATCCTCCACCGCCCTGGCCATCATCGGATTGGTCGTGGCCATTATCGTGGCCGTCGCCCTCACCATGTACATGCGACAACGGAGTGACGGTGAGGAGGGACTGGGGGATTGAGGCGTCTCCTTAAGAACAACCTGGAGATCAGGGTACTAGGGTTCCACCTCACGGTCCACCGCATCGTGATGATCGCCGTGCTGGTATGCCTCCTGGTCCTGGCCATCCTGATGGTATCCGAGTTCCTCGGGGACGATGTGGGCACTCCGCCCATCAACAACACCACGGGCCGGTACGAGGAGGACGAACCCAACTGGCCTTTGTGTACGGTCTTCATATTCCTGGCTCTTGTCCTGATCTACTTCATCTTGGTCGAATTGAAGAGGTGACGGTGGGACGGCCCCTACCCATCCTAGCTAGGATCCCAAGGCCCTGGCAGTACCTCTCGTTCCGTGATTGCCACGTTTGATATTATGACCCTAAAGAACAAATGTCCTCTATTTCGTCGACAATTACATGAACGAGCCTGCTGTACTTCTCGAAAGGGATGATGTGATGCGCTCAAGGTTAACCCTTATCATCGTCATATTGATGCTCTCCAGCTCCCTCATCGTGGCCACAGGCCCCGCCATGGCAGAGGACCGCGCTGCTGGCGACTGGACCCTGGCCTCCAGCGGGCTTCCCACCTCGGGCACCTACTTCGGGGTCGTCTTCGGTGACGTGAACAAGGACTCGAAATTGGACGTCGTGGCCGCCTCCGACGGTGATGGCATCAGGGTCTTCCTGGGCGACGGGGCTGGCAACTGGGCCGCCGTTGGGACCCATCCAGCCACCGACGGTGGCTACGGGGACCTGGTCCTGGGCGATTACGACGCCGATGGCAATCTGGACATCATCGTTGGATCCCCTGGCAACGGTGACGGGAACCCCAAGGGCCTCCACGTGTGGAAGGGTGATGGTAGCGGCGGGTTCACGGATGTGACCGACAGCACCGGCCTACCCACCAATGGCAACTGGAGGGGTGTCGCCGTGGGCGACGTGAACGCCGACGGGAACCTGGACGTGGCCGCCACCAACGGATACGGCACGAACGAGGGCATCCATGTGTACCTAGGCGATGGCGAGGGCAAGTTCGAGGACCAGTCCACCGGGCTGCCTCCCACCCAGGACAGGGACAGCAACGTCGTGCTCGTCGACTTCGACAACGACGGGGACCTGGACGTGTCCGCGGGGGGCGCCTCCGGTGTGGACGTCTACCTGGTCACCGAAGGGCCACTGGGGAACCTGGCCTGGACCCAGGCATCCGTGGGCCTGCCGGACGGCCGCTTCAGTGGGATATCGGGTGCGGACTGGAACAAGGACGGTCTGGTCGACCTTGTCATCTCGGCCTACGCAGCCGGCTCCGGCACGGGCATCTACGCCTACGAGAACACCCGCAACGCGGCCGTGTGGACCAGCTCCTCCAGCGGGCTGTCCGACGACGGAGACTACATTGAGAACGCCGTTGGGGACCTGGACGGGGACGGCCACCTGGACATCGCTACCGCGGGAAGCTATGGCAACACCTACGGCATCAAGGTCTACTACGGTGATGGCGATGGTTCCTGGACCGGCAATTCCCAGGGGTTCTCCGACAACGTGCAGTACGTCGGTGTGGACCTGGGTGATTACAACGGCGACGGTACCCTCGACATCGTCGCGGGCAAGCGCACCCGCGGGGGCGGGATAGAGGTATGGAAGAACCCCAGCTCCTCAGCGCCTCCGCCCCAGCCCGAGGTCGAGATCACCTATCCCTCGGCTGGCGTTTCCCTCACGGGCGGGTCCGCCCACGAAGTGACCTGGACCTCCACCTCGGGAACGCCACCGTTCACCATCTCCCTCATGTACTCGACGGACAGCGGGGCCACCTATCCCCAGAGCATCGCGTCCGACCTGACCCAGGATGAGACGGGCGAGGGCTCCCATTCATGGTCCATCCCTGACATCAACTCCGGGACCGTTCGGGTGATGGCCAAGGTCATCGACTCCGAGGGCCAGACCATCTCGCGAGGTGGACAGGACTTCAAGGTGGACACCATCGCACCCACGATCACCACAACGGTCCCCAGGGACGGCACCGACGAGGTCTCCACCTCGACGCCCGTGATCATTACCTTCGACGAGGCGATGGGCGGGTCCACTTCCGCGGCGGTCTCGATCTCCGGGAACGTGGACCCCGTCCTTTCCAACCCTTCATGGTCCGGGACCCAGCTCAGTCTGGAGACCTCCGGGCTCCTGGCAGACACCCAGTACACGGTCACCACCTCCACGGAGGCCGTCGACGCATCGCTGCCGGGCAACCACATGGTCGGGGCCCACACCTTCTCGTTCACCACGGGTGGCGGCGAGACGCCGATACCACCCATGGTGGTCTCCATCACACCCCAGCACGACGCGACCGACGTGGCCATCGACTCCTCGTTGACCGTCGGGTTCTCCAAGGCGATGGACCTCACTGCCGCCCAGGGAGCCGTGAGGACGGCCCCCCAGTTCGAATGGACCCCTTCCTGGACCGACGGCAATACCGTCCTTTCCCTGTTCCCAGCAAGCGAACTTGCGCCCAACACGCGGTACACCATCACCATAATGGACACTGCCCTGGCATCCGACGGGACCTCGCTGGACTCGCCCTACACATGGAGCTTCACCACCGGCGACCCGCCGGACCACATCGTACCGACGGTGTCCGGCAACTACCCGCCGGACCGGCAGAGGGAGATCCAGTTCACCCTTGACGAGGTGACCGTCACCTTCTCCGAACCCATGGACAGGCCCTCCACCGAGGCGGCCGTCAGCATGGACTCCGGAACGATAGTGGGCATGACGTGGAGGGTCGAGGACACGGTCCTCGCCATCACCGTCGACCTGGAGGAGGGCGAGCGTCACACCATAACCGTGGGCACCGGGGCGACGGACAGGTCCGGCAACCACCTGGTGGAGGGGTTCTCGTTCTACTTCGTCACCCGGGATCCTATAGAGGCCGAGCCGGACAGTCCACTGGGCAGTCCCCTGGCTCCGCTGCTGCTGTTGTCGTTGCTGCTCGTCGCGGTCCCGATGCTCTCCCGAAGGGGACGATGAGCGGTGCTCATTCCAGGACTATGCCTTCCAGGCCAACGTGCCGCTTCGCCAGCTCTCGCAGGGCCTTGAGGTTCTCTCCGCCCTTGCCGATGGCGCGACCCTTCATCAGGGGGCTGATACGGACGCGTCCCTGGAGGCCCTGGGGCCCCTGCTCCACCGACACGTTCTCGACACCATAGTGCCAGAACAGCGACTTCAGGAAGGCCTCCGGTTCGTCCCGGTGCTCGATCATCCGCACGTTCTTACCCAGCTTCTTGGAGAGCCTCTCCACGCCCGCGCTGTCCTTGAGCCTGCCGATGGAACCCCTCGGCACGACGAAGTACGCCACCTGCTGGGTCTCCACGCAGTCCATGGCATCCACTCGGGTCATGCTCTGGAAAAGGGCGATCCTCTCGATCGCCTGGAGGTCAAGTTTGATGTCTGCCAACGGCCGCCGCTCCCTTATCCTCAGCCGATGCTGTCAAGGATGTCAGATTCGCCCGCCTCGATTATGGTAAGGGCGCTTACAGAGAACGGCTTGCCACAGACGGTTCCCAGCTCGAAGTTGCTGCCCGCGAAGCGGACGAGGGGGACCTTGGAGATGTCCTGGATCCCATCAAGGATCTCGTCCGGGATGTTCTCCGGTACCACTATGAGCTGGGCGGTGCGGGCCTTCAGGGCCTTCTTGGCCTGACGGACCCCGAAATGCACCTCGCCCGTCTGCACGACCTGCCGGAGAGATCTGTTCATATCCATCCTACTTCCCTCCTGACTTCTTCTTGTCGCTTGGACTGTAGACCAGCTCCACGGCGCCGGTGCCGATGGTCACGGGTTGTCCCACGATGATGTTCTCAGCCACGCCCTCCAGCGAGTCCCGCTCGCCGGTGACGCCTGCCTTGAGCAGGTGGGCGGTGGTGATCTCGAAGGCGGCACGGGCCAGCACCGAGCTCTTCTTGCCCGAGATCCCGTGGCGACCGATGGCGCGCACGGCGCCGTCGTAGGTCATCAGGTCCGCGACCAGCATGATGTGACGCACGTCGACGCTGAGACCCTGCTCGTTCAGGGTCCGGGACGCCTCCCGGATGATGGAATTGCGGGCGGCCTCGATACCCAGCACCTCGTAGATCTCCATGATGTTGTTGGTGGTGGTCCTGGTGTGATCCACCCCTGGCAGGCGAAGGACCTTGGCCAGGTTCGACCCCTCGGTGTATACCACGTAGCCACCGGTCTCGAGACGGATGAGTGCCCTCCGGATGCCGTCGATGCCCTTCACCTTGAGGGACTGGATCAGCTCCATCAGGGCGTGAAGCTTCTTGAAGCTGGGAGCGCCCACCTTGACATGTATCGCGTCATCCACGTCCTCGATGGCGGAGTAGGCCTTCCTGCGCATCTTCTTCAGGGCCTTGATGATGTGCTCCCGGTCCATGCCCCGGCGCTTCATGCGCTTCTCGTTGGGCTTGATTATGACCTCCATGTTGATGATGTCGGTGGTCAGGGAGGCCACGTCCGACAGCTTGGTCATCTCTATCTCCGATGCCAGGCGTTCGACCGCATCCCGATCGTTCATTATCTCATCGAACACATGGATCTCCATCATCGGAGTGCTCGGCTCCCGCCGGGCATCCACGATCTCGATGAGACGGGGAAGGCCAAGGGTCACGTTGATCTCGGCCACACCCGCGTAGTGGAACGTTCGCATGGTCATCTGGGTGCCGGGCTCGCCGATGGATTGGGCGGCGATGATGCCCGCGGACTCGGTGGGGTCGATGAGGTTGACAATGAACCGCTCGGCCGACTTCTTGACGACCTTCCTGAGGTCCGTCTTCTTCATCTTGAGGGTGTCGGCCTTGTGGCCCAGCTCGGTGATGAGGGACCTGGGCAACCATCCATCGATCTTGCCGAGCTCGGCCACGATGAACTTCTCCGTCTTGGTGAGGGGGCGGTCCACTTCCCGCAGGGGTGGCAGGTCCTCGGCCTTGATGATATCCTCGTCATCCTCGAGACCCAGGTCGACATCCTCGACCCCCAGGTCGCCCAGCTCGAAGCCTTCGTCCAGGCCTGAGTCCGATGCTCCCTCGAGGTAGGCGATGTCGTCCTCGGCGCCCTTGCCCTTCTTCTTCGCCTTGCCCTTGGCCTTGGCCTTGCCCTTCTTCGGCTTGGCCGCGTCCTCCTTGGGCACCTTCCCCCCGACCTTCTGGAGGGTGTCGATGGCGACCGCCTCGTCCCCTAGGAGCGAGGTCAGGGAGGCCACGTCCATCTTCTTGATGTCGCCCAGCTTGAACCCTTGCTCCGCCAGCTTGTTCGCGACGGGCTCGCTTATATCGCGACGGGTCAGGGCCCGAACGGTGTCGAACTTGGCCATCTATTCCACCTCCTCGGCATCATCCTCGGGATCCTCGTGCTCGATCTTGAGGTCCTCGTATGCGGAGAACGACAGGAACTCCTTGTCCATGGCCTCGAAGTCATAGTCCGCGTCGTACCCGATGGTCTCCCGGATGATGTCGTCCAGGTCTATCGCCTTGCCCTGGGTGGATCTGCTCGGGTCGATGCCGTCCTCGCCGTACACGAACTGGATGATGGTACCGGCGGTGTTGCGCACGGTGCCGTCGTACATGATCTTGATGTCCTCCAGGGCGTTTATGAGCCTGCGCTGCATGTAGCCCGACCGGGACGTCCTGACCGCGGTGTCGACCAGACCCTCGCGACCTCCCATGGCGTGGAAGAAGTACTCCGTCGGGTTGAGGCCTGACTTGTACGAGGACTCCACGAAGCCCTTCGCCCCTGCGCCCAGGGCGCCCACCTTGAAGTGGGGAAGGGTCCGGCCGCGGTAGCCGCGCTTGATGCGCTCGCCACGCACCGCCTGCTGACCGATGCACCCCGCCATCTGGGACAGGTTCAGCATCGAACCACGGGCTCCGGACCGGGCCATGATGACGGCCGAGTTCTCGAGACCCAGGTGTCGACCCGCGATCTGGCCCGCCTCGTCACGAGCACGTCCCAGCTCCCTCATGACCTCCACCTCGAGGGTCTCCTCCAGGCTGCGTCCGGGCAGCTGGTTCAGGGTGCCGTCCAAGAAGGCCTGGACCCGCTTGTCCACCTCCCTCTCCACGTCCTCGAGGAGGGCGGCAATCTGCTTTTGCGCCTCGACGGGGATGTCCTCGTCGTCTATGCTGGTGGAGAAACCCCTTATCATTATGGCGCCCACGGCCAGTCGGGTGACCTCGTCGATGAACTGGGCGCCCCTACTGGTGCCGTAGCGTCGCACGATCTGGTCGATGAGCTTGCCCTTGAAGGCGCCGATGGACTTCTCGTCTATGGTGCCCGCCACAAGTTTCCC